>NZ_BDLR01000162.1:13652-14089 GCF_002049395.1 Carboxydocella sp. JDF658
CTCACACAGGAAAAACGGCGATGTACTGGCAAAACCGCCGGGCTTTCGAAAAAAAGATACTCTCAGCACCGTGACTTTTAAACAGAAAGCTTTCGAAATACTGCCGGGCAACCGGGTACGCCTGAAGCTGCCCAAAACCTACGGCAGGCGGGTGATTGTACTGGAATACCAGCTCCCACCGCACGTCACTCTGGGCAAAGTCCAGCAGGTAAAGCTGGTCTACGAACCCGGGACCGGCGACTGGTACCTGCACATAACCCACAGGGTCCCGGTAACCTATAAGGAAACCGGAAACGTCATGGCGCTGGATCTGGGTATCGTGAACATCGCAGCCGGAGTAATCTCCGACGGCTTTTCTTTCCTCGTGCCCGGCGGGGAACTTCTGGCCCTCGACCGGTACTTCCAGAAAGAAAAAGCCAAATGTACCAAATCCACCA
>NZ_BDLR01000163.1:0-409 GCF_002049395.1 Carboxydocella sp. JDF658
AAATTCTCTAAACGGCTCAAGGCGTGCATAATACTTTCAAGTATACTATCTGCAGCGCTTGGATTATCTACCATAATATAATCAAATATCTCGTCTAGGTCTGTATATGCGGCAGGGAGTAGTTCTACATTATATTTTTCCATGGATTTTCTCCTTGAGCCGTTTTTGTGCCTCAACAAGCGTGATGGTCGGCTCGCCAGCAAGGCGTTGTTGTTCGGCCAACAATAATTTTTCGCGGAGATCAAGCATAGCTTCTCGACGTTCAAAAGCCTCAATACTCATTATTACAAGATCGCCTTCACCATTTTTTGTGATGTATATAGGTTCTGCTTTTTCATGGGCAAGCTGGGAAATGGTATTATATTTATTACGAAGCATTGTAGATGATCTTATAATCATTTAATTGGCC
>NZ_BDLR01000164.1:0-256 GCF_002049395.1 Carboxydocella sp. JDF658
CCGAAGAGGCGTAGGTGATGGACAATCGGTTGAAAATCCGATACCACCATACAACCGTTATTACGACGGGGTGACGCAGGAGGCTAGGGAGAGCCGGTGAATGGAAGGACCGGTCCAAGCCCGTAGGGAGTGAGGCAGGCAAATCCGCCTCACGGAAATCCTGAGAGGTGAAGGGGAGCCCGTAAGGGCGAAGCTTCTGATGCCAAACTGCCGAGAAAAGCCTCTAAGGAGGGGGTATGGTGCCCGTACCGGAAAC
>NZ_BDLR01000165.1:0-211 GCF_002049395.1 Carboxydocella sp. JDF658
GGCGATTCCTGCGGGCGTGCCGCCATTTTTCACGGGCGGCCCGGCCCTGGCAGACCTTTTCCCACAGCCTTCTGCCCCCAAAGACTACCTCTGGTATTGTACCCTTCTCCCGGTAATCCTTCAGTTCAGCCAGCCTTTTTGCCAGTGAAACCACCCGCTTGTTCCGCCCCTTGACTGCCAGGCGGAGCTTTTCAATAACTTCTGAAGCAGC
>NZ_BDLR01000166.1:0-201 GCF_002049395.1 Carboxydocella sp. JDF658
GGGCTTTTACCTTGTGTCGCGGGACTTTCCAGTCCTCTTCGCCTATAGATAAGGTTTCTTACTCCCCGGCAGCTCTGCCGCGCTGCCTGATTTGCCCCTCGACCCCATACCTGCAACACCGGCAGGTTTACACAGGTATGGTTTAGGCTCCTCCCCTTTCGCTCGCCGCTACTCAGGGAATCGCTGTTGCTTTCTTTTCCT
>NZ_BDLR01000167.1:0-201 GCF_002049395.1 Carboxydocella sp. JDF658
TCTGACTCCCAGGGTCCAAGTTATGGCATTCGCAGTTTGATAAGGTTCGGTAACCTTGCTCAGGCCCCTAGCCCATTCAGTGCTCTACCTCCATAACTCAACCCCTGAGGCTAGCCCTAAAGCTATTTCGGGGAGAACCAGCTATCTCCGGGTTCGATTGGCATTTCACCCCTACCCACACCTCATCCGCCGACTTTTCAA
>NZ_BDLR01000168.1:0-2498 GCF_002049395.1 Carboxydocella sp. JDF658
CCACTGCCACAGCCACCACCGCTAACAACAGCACTGCCGCTGCCACCACAACAGCCGCCGCCTCCCGCCGCAGGATAGGCCAGTTGCTGGTAACCATAGTTGAAAGATTGGAATTGGGCAGGGTACAAGTTGTTAATTGCATTATCTTTCAGATTATACCAGATTTTGACCCCTAACAAAACCGCTCCTGTACTGACCAGAAAGATGATCCAGTAAAAAATCCGCCAGCGTTTTTCGGCATCCTGGTCTACATCTTCCACCAAAATGACCCTGTCTTCCATGAACAAACCCCTCCTTTATACCCGCGGTTGCCAGGCCCGCAGTTCTTTTTCATCAAAGACCATCTTGCCATCCTTAACTTCATACTTTACCTCATCGGGAGGATAGGTCAGGCAGCCACCACTAACCCCTTTCAGATCTTCCAGGGTCCAGCGGGTACCACAGACATTGCAGACCAATTCATTTCCTTCAATATGGAAGCTGGTTCCAGAACAGGGTTCGCAGAAAGATACTGCTCCTACAACCCGGCCAGACGGAGCCACATAGGCAGTAATAGGCAAGGAATTGAAAGTGGTGCCATTGGGCAAAGTCACTTTCTGGTTAGGGATTTCAAACTTTACGATCTTGTTGTTTTTTACCAGCTCCAGATCAAGATAGATTTTCCCGTCCTTGAATTCCGGTTGAACCACAGTTTGTTCTATTTTCTGCGCAGCGTCATAAGTCACCTGGGTACCAACATTATAGGTTCCCACATTAGCCTTATCTGTAGCTGCCGTCTGACTGGACGTCTTTAGCGCCACCGCTCCCCCTACAATAGCCAGGGACAGAACAACCGCTGCCGGCAGCAGCCAGCTATTCTTTTTCTTACCCTGTAATACCATGGACTTTTTGTCTACTCTTTTTGCCATTTTGGTCTCCTCCTTTTACATCGCGTAGTATATTGTCTTGTTAAAAAGGTGGCCTCTTAGCAAAAAAAGATCAGAAGGCCACCTGCCATCATCCAGATAGTGCCAAGGGCCAGTAACCCCCAGCCCGCATGTCCAGGTAGTTGTTCCTCTTCCAGCAAAGCCTCTATTCTTTGCTGCAGTTTGCCTTTGCCTCCCAAACGCGCAAGGGGCAAAAAGTTATCCAGGGCGAGACGCCAGCCACTTAAAGGCGTGTTCAATCTTCTGGTTTTTAACAGGGCCTGGGCCAGGGCCAGGGGATTAGCCCCCAGGTTGCCCGCTTTCCCATCAGCAAGTTGCTCTTTAAGCTGTTCCCAGTGACGAAAAACCAGGGGGGATAGGCCGGTAAACAACAACAAATCCCGCAATAACACCAGCAGCCAGGTACGGCGGTTATCACCCCTCTGACAGTGGGCGATTTCATGGGCCAGCACCGCTGTCAGCTCTTCCTCATCCAGTTCGACCACCAGCGGGCGGGAGAGGATAAGCACCGGCTGCCAGAATCCGCTGATAAACGCCTGTCCCAGGGGCAAATCGGTCAGTATCACAGCTGGAGGTTTAATGCCAGCTGTGTTTGCCAGATAATTGACTTTACTGAGAATCCCCCGGTAGTCTTCCTGCAAATAACCATAGCGGTTAATCAGGCGACGGGTTAGGATCAAAGCAGCTCCTGCTTTTACAACCCCGACCACCAGCGCTACCAGAAATAGCGGCGTCAATATCACCGCCAGGGCCGTCCCGGCCTGACAAAGCCAGCTCTGTAGCCGCCCAGGCCAACCAGCTATTCCCTCCGGGCCCGCTACCAGGACACAGCTGCGATTGAGCTGAAAAAACATGCTGATGCCGTAAATCACAAACGGTAGCAAGAGAGGGGTTAACCACAGCCTTTCCAGCCAGACTCTGCCCAGTTTTTTATCACTAAGCCGGTGCCAGAAAAGCACCACCGGCACTGTGATCGGCAAGCCAAAGGCAGCATAGATGAGCAAAGGATGCAGCTTAGACAAACTATTTGCCTCCTTTAGCTCGTCGCTCCCGAATCAGCTGTTCCAGCTGGGCCAGCTTTTCTTCATCCTCGTCCTGGATTTTCTCCACCAGGTGGGAGAGAACGGGCTGGGCAAAATCGGCCAGCAAACCATCTAGCACCAGGGAAACTACTTTTGTTGTAAATTCCTCGCGGGAATATACGGGAGAGTAGAGATAATAATTGGACTCCTGGGTCTTTTGCAGCAGTTCCTTTTCAGCCAGCCGACTCATAATGGTCATGACGGTGGTGTAGGCGATAGAACGGCGCTCCCGCAGTTCTTCATATACTTCCCGTACTGTAACCGGACGGTCATGCTGCCAGACAATCTCCATGATTTCTGCTTCTAATTCCCCCAGTACTTTGCTCAAGCCAGTTTTATGAGGTTTGAACTCTATTCCCAGTTTGCGCCAGAACATTTTCTCACCTACCTCCTTGGCTTTCTATAGAAATTATACTTCCTCGCATTACTACAAGCAATAGTATAAATGTGAACATTTTGTGGCGGTTTTTACCCCCCCATATCGCAGGGG
>NZ_BDLR01000169.1:0-201 GCF_002049395.1 Carboxydocella sp. JDF658
TCTGATGTCCACTTTAATGGATTTGGTTCCTCCTACCCTTTCTATAACCCTTTCCTGCAGAACCCGTAACAGTTTGGCCTGCATAGTCAGGGGTAAATCCCCGATTTCATCCAGCAACAGGGTGCCGCCATTGGCCAGCTCAAATTTGCCGGGTTTACCTCCTTTGCGGGCACCGGTAAATGCCCCTTCTTCATAGCCGAA
>NZ_BDLR01000170.1:0-23090 GCF_002049395.1 Carboxydocella sp. JDF658
ATATTTCTCAGCTAAAAAACGCATAATTCGGCCTATTTTGTGTTAAATCGAATTAATTCCCAGCTTGACAAATTCTAAAAAATTTTATGCAACGCTACTGTACATTTACAGTTTAATTAAGGCAGGTTTACTACCAGCTTTAAAACTTGGAAGCATGAAAGTAAGAAGAACTGCCTTACTGGAATTCTTGGAAAAGTTTGAAGGCAAGGATTTAACTGACCCGTTTAATATAAAGCCATTAGAACAACTTAATGAGGAAAAATAACATTTACAGCTTTATTGATGTTTTAGCATAATTATGATAAAATTATGCTAAACTAATAAAGGGGTGATAATTGTATGCCACATATTAGACCAGTATCGGATTTGAGAAATAATTTTGCAGATATATCAAGGATTGTTCATGAAACTCAAGAACCTGTATTTTTGACCAAGAATGGTTATGGGGATATGGTTGTAATGAGCATGGAAGCTTACGAACGGAAACTGTTTGAAAGTGAAATTTACTTTAAGCTGAAGGAAGCGGAACTGGAAGCCAAAACAACTGATAAGAGATATTCCCATAAAGAAGTATTTGAAGAATTAAGGGCAAGAATTGTGGATAAGGTGGAATCTGATGAAGTATGAAATTAGATACCTGCCTTTGGCAAGTAGAGATTTATCTAATATTGTATCTTATATTGCAGATGAGTTAAAAGCACCAAAGGCAGCTATGGATTTAATTGATGCATTGGATACTTCTATATCAAGGCTTGCACAGTTTCCGTATTCATGCAGGGTATATTATCCTGAAAAATCCCTTGAAAATGAATATAGAGTATTACCTGTAAAAAACTATTTAGTGTTCTATGTGGTCAAAGAACAGGTTGTTGAGATTCACAGGGTTATATATGCTAAAATGGATTTAAGCAAACTCATAAAATGATATTATTGACACTATAGAAAATACAAACAATGAATGAAAATAACCGTACTAAAAACGTACTAATATTTTCTGAAGCCTGTTTTTTTCATTGAAAATAGAAATAATAATGACGTGAAATGCAGTAAAATCAAGGGTAGAAAATACTGAAAAAGACTTAATCACAGAGTGGGAGTAAATGCTATCCCTCCGTTTAACGGAGGGTATTTTGTTAATTAGCGAAAATAGGGTAAGATAAAAAAGGATTTTCTTCTTTCTCGTTGAATAGTAAAAAGTATGTGAAACTGAGGACAAGGAGGCAGTACATACATGAATGACACCTTTCTCAAAGCATGTCGACGGGAGCCGGTGGATTATACTCCTGTTTGGCTGATGCGCCAGGCGGGCCGTTACATGGCCGAATATATGGCGATTAGAAGCAAGTATTCTTTCCTGGAAATGTGCAAGATTCCGGAAATTGCCGCTGAAGTTACTTTGCAACCGGTGAACAAACTGGGGGTGGATGCTGCCATCCTCTTTGCCGATATTCTTTTGCCTTTGGAAGGCATGGGGATTCAACTGGAGTTTGCCAAAAACGAGGGCCCGGTAATTCATAACCCGGTCCGAACCAGGGCGGATGTGGATGCCATCCGGGTCATTGAGGCGGAAGAGGCTACTCCCTATGTCATGGAAGCCATCCGTATCTTACGGCGGGAACTGGCAGATAAAGTTCCTCTGATCGGTTTTTCCGGTGCGCCCTTTACCCTGGCTAGCTATATTATCGAGGGAGGCGGCTCTAAAAATTATATTGAGTGCAAGAAGATGATGTGGCAGGCCCCCGAGGTTTGGCATGCTCTGATGGACAAGATTGCCGAGGTAATTTTGCGTTATCTCAAGGCCCAGATTGCTGCCGGGGCCCAGGCGGTGCAGCTGTTTGACTCCTGGGTAGGGGCTCTGTCTCCCGAAGATTATCGTCAGTATGTGCTGCCTTATTCCAAAAAGGTGCTGGACGGCCTGAAGGATAGTGGCGTGCCCGTGATCCATTTTGCCAATAATGCCTCCAGCATGCTGGAACTGGTGAAAGAAGCCGGTGGAGATGTCATCGGCCTGGACTGGCGCATCAATATCGATGATGCCATTCGTCGCCTGGGCGATGATGTAGCTGTTCAGGGCAATCTGGATCCCATGATGTTGTTTGCACCGCCCCGGGTAATTGAGGAAAGGGTTAAGGATATTCTGGCCCGGGTTGGCAATCGGCCGGGACATATTTTTAACCTGGGCCATGGCATCCACAAAGATACCCCGGTAGAACATGTGATTGCTCTGGTGGAAGCAGTGCACAAACACAGTCGCCGGTAAGGAGTGAAGTAAATGGGAGAGCAGCTCAACGGGGTGCTGTTGCTGGGTTTTGGCGGGCCAGAAGGGCCAGAAGGGGTCGAGGCTTTTATGACCCGGTTGATGAAAGGGCGAAAACCGCCGCCGCCGGTGATCACCAAAGTACAGGCCCGTTATCGGCAAATTGGAGGAAAGTCTCCCCTGCTGGAGATTACCAGGGCCCAGGCGGCCGCCCTGGAAGCCAGACTGAACCAGCTGGGAGGAAGCTGGAAGGTAGCGGTAGGAATGAGCAATTCGGCTCCATATATAGAAGAGGGCTTGAAGGAACTGATTGCAGCAGGGGCCGGGCAGGTTATCGCTCTCAGCATCTCGCCCCATTATTCGCGGATAACCACTGGAGCCTATCTGGCTGAAGTGGACAGGCTAAAGGAGCAGTTTTCCTGTCCGGTGATTCCGGCACCGGCCTGGTATGACCATCCCCTGTTTATCGCGGCTCTGGCTGCGAGGGGAAGGGAACAGCTACAGGACTTTGAGCGGCCGGAAGAAGTAGAATTGATTTTCAGTGCCCACAGCTTGCCTGTCTCCTATGTAAGCGGGTCGGAGGCTGACCCCTATCAGGAGCAGGTGGAAGTAACAGCCCGGGCTCTGGCTGCTCATTTTCCGGCCAATCCCTGGACCCTGGCCTACCAGAGCAAAGGGGGCGGGCAGGGGGAATGGCTGGGCCCGGAAGTGGAGGAAGTGCTGGAGCAGCTGGCGGCGAAGGGTAAAAAGGATGTCCTGCTGATTCCCATCGGTTTTGCGGCTGACCATATTGAGACACTGTATGACATAGATATCGAGCAGGCCAATCATGCCAGATCCCTGGGGCTGAATTTCCGGCGGGCCCGGGCAGTCAATGATTTGCCGTTATTTATTTCAGCCCTGGCGGAGGTTGTAACAGAGGTGATGAAAAGATGAAAAAAGTGGTCATTATCGGTGGCGGCATCACGGGTTTAGCGGCTGCCTACACTCTGGGGAAAAAGGGACAGGGCCAGGTGGACTATCTCCTGATCGAGCGGGAGAAGCGCCTGGGAGGCAAAATTGCCACAGATAAGGTTGATGGCTTTGTTATTGAAGGAGGGCCCGACTGTTTTCTTTCGGAAAAGCCTCAGGTGGCCCAGCTCAGTGCCGAACTGGGAATAGAGGAACAGCTCTTGCCCAGCCATGAGGCCAGCAAAGGGACTTATGTCTTTTCCGGAGGCAGACTGCACAAGCTGCCGGAAGGCTTGATGTTGATGGTGCCGACCAAAATCCTTCCTTTTGCGCTGAGCTCCCTCATTTCCTGGCCGGGAAAAATCCGCATGGGGATGGATCTGTTTATTCCACCGCGCCAGAGTGATGAAGATGAGAGTCTGGCCAGTTTTGTTACCCGCAGGTTGGGGCGGGAAGCACTGGAGAAAATTGCTGAACCCCTCATTGGGGGCATTCATGCTGGGGATCCGGAGAAAATGAGCTTAAAGGCCAGTTTTCCCCGTTTCCTTGATATGGAAAAGAAATATGGTAGCTTGATTAAAGCCATGCTGGCAGCCCGAAGGCATAAAGCGCCGGTACAGTATCTGGCCAATGGTAAAATTGAAAAAACCTATTTCATGTCTTTCAAGGAGGGCATGGGACAACTGGTAGAGGCTGTTGCCAGCAAACTGGACCCGGCCAAAATCTGGCTGGGCCAGGAAGTAAAAGGGATAAAGCGTCAGGCTGACGGAAAGTATCTCGTGGAACTGGCAGACAAAGAGCCGGTAATCGCCGATGCTATTATCCTGGCCACACCGGCCAATGCAGCGGCAGAACTGACTGCTGAACTGGATCGGGAAATCAGTCAGCTCTTACAGGGTATACCCTTTGTTTCTTCGGCTACTGTCTCTCTGGCTTACCGGAAAGGGGATGTAAAACAGGATCTGAACTCCTTTGGTTTTGTCATTCCCAGGGTGGAAGGGCGTAAAATCATGGCGGCTACCTATAGCTCGACCAAATGGTATGGGCATCGAACCCCGGGAGAGGAATATGTTCTCCTGCGGGCTTTTGTGGGCGGGCCAGCCAGTCAGGAGCTGGTCTTGCTGGATGACGAGCGCATGATCAGTATGGTTCGCGCCGAATTGCGGGAGATTATGGGCTTGACGGCAGAGCCGGTGCTTACCCGGGTGTACCGCTGGGTTAAAGGCATGCCTCAGTATGTGCTGGGCCATCTGGAGCGGATTAAGGCCCTGGAGGAAAAAACGGCCCAGTATCAGGGGTTGCAGATCGTAGGCGGTTCTTATCGTGGAGTAGGTATCGGCAACTGTGTAGGCGAAGGCTGGAATGCCGCTGAAAACATCTTGAAGCAGCTGAGCTAAAAATATGGGAGGAGACCGCATGGAAGGGCAGAAACGGCAAGTGCTGGCACTGGTGGGCAGTTACCGCAAAGGGGGTAATACCGACTTGATCATTGAGCAGGCTCTGGCCGGGGCTAGAGACTGTGGAGCGGAAACGGAAAAATTTTTTGTGGATGATTTGCGGTTTACCTCCTGTCAGGGTTGCTATGAATGCCGGCCGGCAGGGGTATGCAAACTGGAGGATGATGTCCGCCTGATTCGGGATAAAATAGAGGCTGCTGATGGCATTATTATCGGTACTCCCATTTATGGAAATTACATGACCGGGCAACTAAAAACGTTGCTGGATCGTTTGATGGGGGTATTAACCCGACGGGTTTTTGATCCCCGGGAAAAGAAGTTCCAGACTTTTAGCCGCATGGTGCCGAAACAGCGCAATGTATTGCTGGTATTCACAGCTGGCGCACCTCATCCTGAATGTGCCGAAGATGCGGAAAAACTGCTGCGACGGATGATGGAAAAGCATACCAATGGCGGGTTTATAGAAGCCCTGGTGGCTACTTCGGTTACCAGCCAGGGGGCTATTGCCATGAGTGTAGCGGAACTGCTGGAATTAGCCAGGCGATCCGGGATACCAATTGGGGAGGAACAGGCCCGCCAGGCCTGGGAGCGCAACCAGAGGGTACTGGCCCGGGCTTTTGAGCTGGGAAGAAAGTTATAAGGAAAGGAAACAGGCTGTCTGCGAGAGGCGGACAGCTTTTTTGTTCACACAATCGCCATATTCTTTCGTTATACTGAAATTAGCATCCTGGGTCGGAGGGTGAGGCTATGGCTGAGAAAAAAATTCTCGTGGTCGATGATGAAATGAGAATGCGCAAACTGGTAGGAGATTTTCTGAAAAAAGAAGGCTATGCTGTGCGGGAAGCAGCAGATGGTCGCCAGGCACTGGAGATTTTTCAGCGGGAACATCCGGATTTAGTTATACTGGATGTAATGATGCCGGAATATGATGGCTGGGCTGTCTGCCGGGAGATCAGAAAGACTTCCAGGGTCCCGATTATCATGTTAACGGCGCGGGGAGAAGAGGAGGATGAGCTTTTTGGTTTTGATCTGGGAGCAGATGAATATATCGCCAAGCCTTTTAGCTTAAAGATACTGGCAGCAAGAATCCAGGCCCTGCTTCGCCGCCTGGAAAACCGGCAAGTGGCGATAAGAAATTATGACGGGCTGGAAATCGATGAACCGGGGCGTAATGTTTATGTGAACGGGGAACGGATTGAACTAACACCCAAGGAGTTTGATCTTTTGCTCTATCTGGCAGATAATGCCGGCCGGGCTTTGAACAGGGATCAGATTTTAAATGCGGTATGGAATTATGATTACTTTGGCGATACCCGTACGGTGGATACCCATATCAAGCGACTCAGACTGAAACTGGGGGAGAAAAGCGAATTAATTCAGACGGTACGGGGGGTTGGTTACAGATTTGAGGTGAAAAAATGAGATTATCTATACGCACCAAACTATTTCTGGCAGGGAGTGGGCTGGTGGCCTTTTTTGTCGGGTTTTCTCTGCTGTTAAACAATCTTTATTTAAATGAATATTATCTCTGGCAAAAGAAAAACATTCTGATCGAGAGTCTGGAGATGCTTAACGAGAACTACCAGGGGGATCTTGAAACTATTGGATTGCAACTGGAAAAACTGGAGAGAAATCAAGGACTAAATGTTTATATTATCGGTCCGGGGATGGAGTTAAAGTATAATCCTGCGATGCGTCTTTTTGGTATGGGTGGCCCCGGTCGAAAAGGCATGGAGATGACCCTCTGGATGCATGTTTTGCGGTCAGATCTGTGGCAACGTCCCCAGGGGGAGTATCGGCTGGAAGTGGTGGAGGACCCGCGGCTGAAGACCAATTTTCTCCTGCTGACAGGGCGGTTAAAAACAGGGGAGCTGCTGGTATTGAGCCTGCCTGTTGCGGCTATTGATGAAAGCACTGCAGTTGCCAATCGCTTTTTCCTGTTCACGGGTCTGATCACAATAGTCCTGGGGGGACTGGGAGCATATATCTTCGCCCGGCGGTTTACCAGGCCGATTCTGGAGCTGAATGAACTGGCCCAGCATATGGCCCGGCTGGATTTTAGCCAGAAATATCGCGGGCAGACTGATGACGAGATCGGGCAGCTGGGGGAGAGCATTAATTCTATGTCTGAACAACTGGATAGGGCTATCAACCAGCTGCGGGAGGACATTGAGCGGGAACGCCGGATTGATCAAATGCGGAAGGAGTTTATCTCCAATGTTTCCCATGAATTAAAGACTCCTATTGCCTTGATTCAGGGTTACGCAGAAGGGTTGAAACTAAATGTCAATGAGGATGAGGAAAGCAGAAATTTCTACTGTGATGTGATTATAGATGAGGCCGGCAAAATGAACCGGCTGGTGAGGGACCTGCTGGATTTATCCCAGATCGAGTCAGGCTATTTGCAACTGGAGAAGACGGAGTTTGACCTGGCGGAACTGCTAAGGCAGATTGTGGAAAAATTCCGGCCCCTATTGAATGAACAGGGCGTAGATATTGGGCTGGACATACCCGGAGCTTTGCCGGTACTGGGGGATGTTGGTCGGATTGAGCAGGTCGTGATTAACTATTTGAATAATGCGATAAACCATCTGGACCAGCGCAAGCAGCTTAGAATCAAGGCCAGGCGGCGGGGGGAAAAGGTTCGGGTCGAAGTGTTCAACAGCGGCCAGTCTATTCCGGCCGAGGCTCTGGAAAAAATCTGGACCAGTTTTTATAAAGTAGACAAAGCCCGTACCAGAGCCTATGGTGGTACCGGGCTGGGTCTGGCCGTAGTGAGGGCGATTATGGAATTGCACCAGAATGGGTACGGCGCCGAGAATTTGCCCGATGGGGTGAATTTCTGGTTTGAGCTGGATTTTCATCAATCTGCCACCTAGTTTTCACAGAACTGCCACAGAAACAGCATATAATCTGCTTTGTACAAAAACAAAGCAGGAGGGAAAGAGAATGAAATTAAGTCGGCAGTTGCTCTGCGGGCTCAGTATCGGCAGCAGCAAAAATCAGTAACTCCATGAATTTGCCAGCAGCCAGGGGTAAAGGAAAATCGGAACGGGTAACTACCCCCAGATGACGCCGGGGCAGTTCCAGTTCCAGCGGTAGGAGAAAGACCTGACCGCTGGCCAGTTCTGCCTGCACATAGGCTAAAGGCAGGAAGGTGAGGCCCAGCCCGATTTTGGTCAATTCAACCAGCAAGTCAATGCTGCCGGATTCGATTTCGGGTTGAACGCTGAGATTGTGAGCAGCCAGAAGCTGATCCAGCAAGTTTCTGGTGGTAGTGGCTTTCTCCAGTAACAGCAATGGATAAGTTACGATTTCTTCAAGGGTCAGGGTTTGGCCCTGCAGTTGCCGGTACTGGGGGCCGGCGATAAAGCCATAATTCAATTCTTGCAAAGGGACTGCCTGCAGGTTTGCAGGCAGTTCTTTTGCCGGGAGGTGGATGACCGCCAGATCCACCAGTCCCCGGCTTAATAAATCCAGACAGCCCGGGGAAGTGGTGTTGGTGACCCGGAGTTTGAGCTGGGGATAGAGCTGGCTAAAGTGTTGAAAGGGATGAAGCAAGAAATGCTTACAAATAGTGTCGGTAGCTCCCAGTCGCAATTCGCCCCGAGCCAGGGTGCGCATTTCATCCAGGGTGCGCTCAGCGGTTTTGATGGCCAGGTATGCCTGCTCGATATGCTGGAAAAGGACTTCGCCCTCTCTGGTTAAGCGGACTTGCTTGGTATGGCGGGAGAAGAGAGAGCAACCCAGCTGCTCTTCCAGAGCCTTGATATTCTGACTGACGGCTGACTGGGAAATGAACAGTTCCCGGGCTGCGGCAGAGAAGCTCAGGCTTTTGGCTACATGGTAGAAAACTTTATAGAGTTCAAAGCTGATGTTCATCTTACCGCTCCTGTGATAGTTTTTGCTTTATTGTATCATTAGATAATTTTTCTTAGCAACTATTTGGCGATATAATAAAGATGGGGTGGTAAAGATGAACTTTGCGCTGATTGAGCAAAAAAAGAGAATGCTTGACGCTAAACGGCCGTTGCCAGCCAGTACTGTAAAATCTTTACGGGAGCATATTCTGGTAGAATGGACCTATAATTCTAATGCCATCGAAGGAAATACCCTGACTATTTATGAAACCAAGGTGGTCCTGGAAGGGATAACTATTGGGGGCAAGTCCTTGAAAGAACATTTGGAGGTTATCAACCATAAAGATGCTATTTTATATCTGGAGGAGTTAGTAGATAAGGATGCTCCCCTGACTGAGTGGGAGATTAAGAATATTCACCGGCTTGTATTAAAGAATATTGATGATGCTAATGCCGGGGTGTATAGGAAAGAAAATGTGATAATCAGTGGGGCTAAACATCGACCGCCTCAGCATTTTCTTGTAAAAGAGCAGATGGAAAACCTGATAAAACAGTATCAGGGGGAGTGGCGTAACCTCCATCCAATTGAAAGGGCGGCTCTATTACATGGCGAGTTTGTTAAAATCCATCCCTTTGTGGATGGAAATGGCAGAACAGCAAGGCTTTTGTTAAATTTTGAGTTGATGAAAGCGAGTTATCCGCCAGTAATTATTAAGAAAGAACGGCGGGCAGAATACTATGATTCCCTTGATAATGCTCATATTTCCGGGGATTACAGGGATTTTATTAGCCTTGTGGCTAGTTGTGTTGAAGAGAGTTTGGATTTGTGGTTAAGTGTAGTTTTATAAGCAGGTAAACACAACATGGGTTGTAGGCCGGGGCGGCCGCAGCTAAATTGGGTTTAGACAGTTATTAAGCCTAGAAAAACCCTATTTGCAGATGCCAGCTATACCCGGTATGGGGGGATTAAGGGTATCTGAAGCCAATAAGTCAGGCGACACCCATCAGGGGATGAGACAATTTGCTCCTGAAAAGGCTCTGAGCCCAGTACTATTTTATTTTAAAATTAACCTCAAGAGAGTGATTTTTGCTTTCTTGAGGTTCTTTTATGTACAAAAAATGATATAAGTTGCGCACACATATAATTCAGTCATGCTTATAAATAACATTAGATATATTAACTACTATTATGAATGCGGCTATGATATAATAAAAGCAAAGAAAAGCCGAGGGGGAAGGTATTAATGGTGCCAGTGCGCAGGATTTATGTTGAAAAAAAGCCGGAGTTTGCCGTGGAGGCCCGGCATCTATATGAAGACTTAAAGGAAAATCTGGGCATCAAGGGTTTAACCGGACTGCGTATTATCAACCGCTATGATGTGGCTGGTATCAGTGAGGAAGAATACAGGCTGGCCCGGGACACCATATTCTCCGAACCCCCTGTGGATGTGGCATATGATGAGGTATTACCCCTGGACCCCCGGGAGCGGGTGTTTGCCATCGAATATTTGCCCGGGCAATATGACCAGCGGGCTGATTCCGCCGGACAATGCCTGCAAATTCTTACCCAGAAAGAACGGCCCCTGGTACGCTCTGCCAAGCTGATTGTTTTACAGGGAGATATCACCGAGGAAGAACTGGCCAAAATCAAGGACTATTGCATTAACCCGGTGGAAGCCAGGGAGGCGGCACTGGACAAGCCTGTCAGTCTGGAGCTGGAAATGGCGGAACCGCCGGAGGTGGCGGTTATTCAGGGCTTTATCGACATGAAGGAGCCAGAACTGGCTGAACTCCATGCCCGGCTGGGCCTGGCTATGGGGCTGGAGGATCTGGCCTTTTGCCAAACATATTTCCGGGATACAGAAGGGCGCAATCCCACCATTACCGAACTGCGGGTGCTGGATACCTACTGGTCTGATCATTGCCGGCATACTACCTTCCTGACCCGGATTAATGAGGTGGAGATTGAGGCGGCACCCTTGACTGAGCCGGTAAAGGAGGCCTATCAGGAATATCTGCGGGCCCGCACCCTGGTTTATGGTGAGGAAGAACGGGATATCTGCCTGATGGATATCGCCGTCATGGGCATGAAGGAACTGCGTCAGCTGGGGAAACTGCCGGACCTGGATGAGTCGGAGGAAATCAATGCTTGCAGTATAATTGTGCCGGTGGAGATCGATGGTCGAACGGAAGAATGGCTGGTGATGTTCAAAAACGAAACCCATAACCATCCCACTGAAATCGAGCCCTTCGGGGGGGCGGCTACCTGTCTGGGCGGGGCGATTCGGGACCCTCTCTCCGGCCGTTCCTATGTCTACCAGGCGATGCGAGTAACGGGCAGTGGTGACCCGCGGGCCCGGGTGGAGGATACTTTGCCCGGCAAGTTGCCGCAGAGGAAAATTACTACCGGGGCGGCAGCCGGTTACAGCTCTTATGGTAACCAGATCGGCCTGGCTACCGGCCAGGTAGCGGAAATCTATGACCAGGGCTATATCGCCAAGCGTATGGAAATCGGGGCAGTGATCGGGGCGGCACCGCGAACCAATGTGGTGCGGCAGCGGCCCCAGCCCGGAGATGTCATAATTTTGCTGGGAGGCCGCACTGGGCGGGATGGCTGTGGCGGTGCGACCGGTTCCTCCAAGGAACATACCGAAGAATCCCTCTTTAGCTGTGGGGCGGAAGTACAAAAGGGCAACCCGCCGGAGGAGCGCAAAATCCAGCGGCTCTTCCGCAAGCCGGAAGTAAGCTGCCTGATCAAGAAATGCAATGACTTTGGCGCCGGTGGGGTGTCGGTAGCTATCGGGGAACTGGCCGATGGGCTGGATATTAATCTGGATGCCATCCCGAAAAAATATGAGGGATTGGATGGGACAGAACTGGCTATTTCTGAATCCCAGGAGCGGATGGCAGTAGTGGTAGCCGCTGCTGATGTAGAGCAGTTTATTCAGCTGGCAGCAGAGGAAAACCTGGAAGCTACACCGGTGGCCCGGGTTACCGCTGAACGGCGTTTGCGCATGCACTGGCGGGGCCAGACCATCGTCGATATCAGCCGGGATTTTCTCAACACCAATGGGGTGAAACAGACCACTCAGGTGACGGTAATCGCACCGAAAGCAGAGGAAAACTACTTTGCTGCTGTACCGGCAGCGGTGGCGAAAGCCGGGGATTTACAGCAGGCCTGGCTGGCCAATTTACAGGACCTCAATGTCTGCAGCCAGAAGGGATTGGTCGAACGATTTGACAGCACTATTGGTGCCGGAACCGTGCTGATGCCGCTAGGAGGGATTTATCAGGATACCCCGGCCGAGGGTATGGCGGCTAAGATTCCTGTACTGGAAGGGGAAACGGTCACCGGGACCCTGATGACCTTTGGTTATAATCCTCAACTGGCCAAATGGAGCCCATTCCATGGTGCCCTCTATGCTGTGGTGGAGGCAGTGACCAAAATAGTGGCTATGGGTGGGGATTATCGCCGGGTGCGCCTCACCCTGCAGGAGTATTTTGAGAAGCTGGGCAAGGACCGGCAAAAGTGGGGCAAGCCTTTTAGTGCCTTGCTAGGGGCCTATCTGGCCCAAAAACGGCTGGGGATTGCTGCCATTGGCGGTAAGGATAGCATGTCCGGCACTTTCAAGGATCTGAATGTGCCACCGACCCTGGTAGCTTTTGCCGTGGCACCGGTGGATGTACGCCAGGTTATATCGCCAGAGTTCAAGCAGGCAGGAAGTCGGGTGGTGCTGGTTCGGGCCCGGCGGGATGAACGGGAAATCCCCGATTTTCAGCAATTACAGCAAAACTTCAGCCGTATACACGAAATAATCAGCCAGGGCCGGGTGCTGGCTGCCCATTCGGTACGCCTGGGCGGGCTGGCGGCAGTGATTAGTAAAATGGCGTTCGGCAATCGGATAGGTTTTGCCTTTGCAAATATATTTGATGGGAAGGAACTTTTCGCCCCTCTTTATGGTTTCCTGGTCCTGGAAGTGGAGGCAGGGCTGGATTTGGAACGGGTTCTGGCAGGACTGGACTGGCAGCTCCTGGGCCAGACCCTGGCGGAAAAAGTAATCAAGGTTAATGGTATAGAGATAGACCTGGAAGAGGCATACCGGGCCTGGACAGAACCCCTGGAAGGGGTATTTCCCACCCGGGTTAAGACGCAGGAAGAGCCGCCGAAAATTTTTAGCTACTGGCAGGAACAGCGGCGACAGAGTACGGTTAAAATCGCCCGTCCCCGCATTCTGATGCCGGTTTTCCCCGGCACCAACTGCGAATATGACACAGCCCGGGCCTTTACTGCTGCGGGTGGAATTGTGGAAACTCTGGTTATCCGCAACCTGACCCCGGCGGCTATCGAGGAATCCCTGGCGGCCCTGGTGGCAGGGATTAAGCGGGCCCAGATTATCATGTTGCCAGGAGGCTTTAGCGGCGGGGATGAACCCGATGGCTCCGGCAAATTCATCGCCACCGCCTTCCGTAACCCCCGGGTCAGGGATGCGGTAATGGAGCTTTTATATCAGCGGGATGGCTTGATGCTGGGAATCTGTAATGGTTTTCAGGCCCTGATCAAACTGGGACTGGTGCCCTTTGGTGAAATCCGGGATTTGAGCGATGATTCTCCGACCCTAACCTTTAATACCCTGGGGCGCCATGTCTCCAAACTGGTGCGTACCCGGGTGGCTTCTAACCTGTCCCCCTGGTTGAGTCTGGTAGAGGTAGGGGATATTCATACCGTAGCAGTCTCCCATGGGGAAGGGCGGTTTGTAGCCGCACCGGAACTGGTGGCTGAACTGGCCCGACGGGGGCAGATTGCCACTCAGTATGTGGACCTGGAGGGTAAGCCCACCTATGACCTGCAGTTCAACCCCAATGGCTCCATCGAGGCCATTGAAGGTATTACCAGCCCTGATGGCAGGGTACTGGGCAAAATGGGGCATTCGGAGCGGATTGGCCCCCATCTCTACCGGAATGTGCCCGGGGAATTTGACCAGAAAATCTTTGCCGCTGGGGTAGCTTATTTCCGGTAATATCCGAACGTCATTGTTAAGATAATGTTAAACGTTCGGTTTTGCTCCTTGACAGCAGTGGCCAGACCTGGTAACATAGGTAGTGGACAGCCAAATAGCATCTCGTATAAGCCGAAGAATATGGCTTCGGCGTCTCTACCAGATGACCGTAAATCATCTGACTACGAGAGAAAGTGTGCCTAGGGTTCCGCCGGTTTTATGGCCGGGTCTGTGACCGAGTGGCACAGGTGGGTATTTTTTACCCGCTACACCGATGGGACAAAAGCCCGGACGGGTAGGTTTCTTCTCGTATTTTTTCGCGGAAGAAGTCTGCCTGTCCGGGCCAATTTTCTTTTGGAGGTGAAAAGTAGTAGAGATTTTACGGTTAGGAGAAACTATGGCTGATTAAACTCACTACCATGGATGCTAGGAGGCGTAGAGATGCTAGAGAAACTGTTCAAATTGCGGGAACGCAACACCACTGTTGGTACGGAAATCATTGCCGGTTTGACTACTTTTATGACCATGGCCTACATACTGGCGGTTAACCCCGGTATCCTTTCTACCACCGGGATGGACTATGATGCGGTTTTCTTCGCTACCTGTGTGGCAGCAGGGATTGTAACTATCGCTATGGGTCTGTTTGTCAACTTCCCCATCGCTCTGGCTCCGGGCATGGGCCTGAATGCCTACTTTGCCGTAGTGGCGGCTAAAGGCGGAGAATTTACCTGGCAGGCAGCTCTGGGGGCAGTTTTCATTTCCGGTATTATCTTTCTAATCCTGACCGTCACCAATATCCGGCAGTTGCTGGTGGTTGCCGTACCCAATTCCCTGAAAAAAGCCATTACTGTCGGGATCGGTCTCTTTATTACTATTATCGGTTTTAAGACTTCGCATTTGCTGGTCGCAGGTTTGCATGTTATTCCTCCTACCCTGGAGACTTTGAATAAAACTAATGGTATTGCCGGTTCCCTGCTCTTCTTTGAATGGGATCTGAAGCTGGGCAACCTGACCCATGCCGAACCCTTGCTGGCCCTGATTGGCCTGGCCATTACCGGGATTCTCATGGCCCGGCGAGTAAAAGGCTCCCTGCTCTGGGGGATTATCTTAACCACTTTAATTGGGATTCCGATGGGTGTTACTCCGATTGACAAATTCCAGTATGCCCTGCCCAAGTTGAGTAACCTGGCGGTAGGTAAACTGGATATCATGGGAGCCCTGGAACATGGTCTGATTGCTGTAGTGCTGACCTTTACCTTCGTGGAATTGTTTGATACCTTTGGTACCCTGGTGGGTACTGCTGGCCGGGCTGGCTTGCTGGATGAGACCGGCAACAATCCTTATATCGGCCGGGCCATGCTGGTGGATGCCCTGGGGGTCAGTTTCGGTGCTCTGATGGGTACCAGTACTGTTACTGCTTATATTGAAAGCGCAGCCGGGATTGGGGAAGGTGGACGCACCGGCTTGACTGCTGTTACCACCGGGGTACTGTTTCTGGCTGCCCTCTTCCTGGCTCCTTTCTTTAAGCTGATTCCCGATGCTGCTACAGCTCCGGCCCTGATTATTGTAGGCTTGCTAATGGCTTCTGCCATTAAAGAAATCGATTTTGATGATTTCACTGAAAGCATGCCTGCTTTCTTAACTATGACGGTAATGCCCTTTACCTATAATATCGCCAATGGGATTTCGGCTGGTATCGTTTTCTACACTGTGCTGAAGGTGGTTACCGGCCGGACTAAGGAAGTGCACTGGCTAATGTGGATTCTCACCGCTCTGGTGTTAAGCCGTTACGTTTTCATCGGAGCGGAATAAGGAAAAAATCCAGGAGGGATGAGTTGATGGCAAAACTGGTTGGAATCATCATGGGCAGTGACTCTGACTTGCCGATCATGGCTGAAGCGGCCAAAGTGCTGGATCAATTTGGAGTAGAGTATGAAGTCAAGATCTCTTCCGCCCATCGGGCCCCGGAGGTGACCATTGAGTGGGCTAAAGGGGCAGTGGAACGGGGCCTGGAGGTGATCATTGCCGGTGCCGGAGTAGCTGCCCATCTGCCCGGAGTGGTGGCTGCAGTGACACCATTGCCGGTAATTGGTGTACCAATAAAAGCTGGGGCCCTCAATGGTATTGACGCGCTGTACGCTATAGTGCAGATGCCCAGTGGCATTCCGGTCGCTACTGTAGCTATCAATGGAGCAAAGAATGCAGGATTGCTGGCTGTCCAAATCCTGGCATCAACCAGACCGGAATTGCAGGCCAAACTGGTGGAGTACCGCCGGAAGCTGGCTGAGGAAGTACAGGCAAAGGCGGACAAACTGCAGCAATTGGGCATTGACGGTTATCTGGCCCAAAAACAGCAGGGCTAAAGAGGACCGCCCCGGAATTTTCAACTCGTCCCTGACCCAGGCAGCCAGGTCCTCGCCATAAAACGAGGGTTTGGTCTGCCTGGGATTATTTTTAGCAAAGGAGTGCTGAGAAGAGGATGATTGAGCGTTACACCTTGCCGGAAATGGGGAGAATCTGGTCAGAAGAAAACAAGTATCGCAAATGGTTACAGGTGGAAATAGCTGCCTGTGAAGCTATGGCAGAGCTGGGCATGATTCCGGCTGACGCAGTAGCGGAAATCAAGGCCAAAGCTGATTTCAGTGTAGAACGCATCCATGAGATTGAACAGGTAACCAATCATGACGTAATCGCTTTTTTGACCTGTGTGGCTGAGCGGGTGGGTGAAGCCAGCCGTTTTATCCACCTGGGTATGACTTCTTCCGATGTGCTGGATACGGCCTTGGCCCTGCAGATGAAAGAAGCCGGGGAAATCCTCCTGGGCCAGCTGCGGGAACTTTACCAGATATTGCTGGAAAAGGCGCAGGAGTATCGCTATACCCCCATGATTGGGCGCACTCATGGCATTCATGCTGAACCCATTACCTTTGGCCTGAAAATGCTGTTGTGGGCGGCGGAAACAGAGCGCAATCTGACCAGGCTCCAGGCAGCATTAGAGGATATCTCTACTGGCATGATTTCAGGGGCAGTAGGCACCTATGCCAATATCGATCCACGGGTGGAGGAAATCGCCTGCCGTAAATTGGGCTTAAGACCGGCGAAAGTTTCTACCCAGATTATCCAGCGGGACCGCCATGCAGCCTTCATGACCACCCTGGCTGTGATTGCGGGCAGCCTGGATAAATTCGCCACTGAAATCAGGAACCTGCAACGGACTGATATTCTGGAAGTGGAAGAATTCTTCCAGAAAGGCCAGAAGGGCTCTTCGGCCATGCCTCATAAGCGCAATCCCATTACCTGTGAGCGTATTGCCGGCCTGGCCCGGGTGGTGCGGGCCAATGCTCTGGCGGCCCTGGAAAACCAGGCGCTCTGGCATGAACGGGACATTACCCATTCCTCGGTGGAACGGGTGATTATTCCTGACAGCACCATTGCTCTCAATTATATGTTGCACAAATTCATCGGAGTGATGAAAAACTTGCTGGTCTACCCGGAAAACATGCTGGCTAATATCAATAAGACCCATGGCCTGGTCTTTTCCCAGCGGGTGCTGCTGGCCCTGGTGGATAAGGGCTTGACCCGGGAAGCGGCCTATGCTCTGGTGCAGCGTAATGCCCTTCAAGCCTGGGAGACTAAACAGCCTTTCCTGGACCTGGTCCTGGCTGACCGGGAAATTACCGCTCATTTGAATGAGGAGGAAATCCGGGGGCTGTTCAACTTCAATTACCACCTGGCCCAGGTGGATACCATCTTTGCTCGTTTCGGCTTATAAAATTAACAAGTTAGGAGGAAGGCAGATGCAAAAAGGCGAATTCTTATACGAGGGCAAGGCCAAAAAAATCTATGCTACTGATCAGCCCGGTCTGGTCTGGATTGAGTACAAGGATGATGCTACTGCTTTCAATGGCTTAAAGAAGGGGACCATTAGTGGTAAAGGGGAGCTGAATAACAAGATTTCTGCTTACTTTTTCCAGCTGCTGGCCCAGAAGGGGATTGAAAGTCACTTTGTCCAGCTGGTCAGTGATAATGAGCAGATCGTTAAAAAAGTTGAAATCGTACCTCTGGAAGTAGTAGTGCGCAATATCGCTGCCGGCTCCCTGGCCAAGCGGCTGGGCCTGGAGGAAGGAACTGCCATGCAGCAACCCGTTGTAGAGCTATATTACAAAAATGATGAGCTGGGAGATCCCCTGATTAACTACTATCATGCTCTGGCTCTGGGGCTGGCAACCCGGGAAGAAATGCTCTACATGGAAGAAATGGGCCTGAAAATCAACGCTATTTTACAGGAATATCTCCGCGACAAAGAAATCATCCTGGTGGACTTCAAACTGGAATTTGGCCGGGTAGATGGTAAAATCATTCTGGCTGATGAAATTTCCCCTGATACCTGCCGTTTCTGGGATGCAGAGACCAGGGAAAAACTGGACAAAGACCGCTTCCGTCGTGATCTGGGCGGAGTGGAGGAAGCCTATCAGGAAGTGTATCGCCGGTTGACCGGCAACTAATAATTAGGGGGAGAAACCATGGCGGGGGAAATAAAAGACGAATGCGGTGTATTTGGGATTTATTTGCCTGGTGGCGAAGTAGCCCAGATCACCTATTATGGCCTCTATGCCCTCCAGCACCGGGGACAGGAGAGCGCCGGAATTGCTGTGGCTGACGGTAAGGAAATCCGCCTCCATAAAGGCATGGGCCTGGTGCCAGCTGTATTTCAGGATAAAGATTTACAAAGCCTGAAAGGGTATATTGCCTGTGGTCATGTCCGTTATTCTACCACAGGAGCCAGTTCGCCCATTAATGCCCAGCCCCTGGTTTTTCGCTATGCCAAGGGAATGCTGGCAGTAGCCCACAATGGCAACCTGGTCAATGCCTATGAATTAAGGAAGAATCTTACCGCCCGCGGGTCTCTCTTTCAGTCCACCATTGACACGGAAGTGATTATCAACCTGCTGGCCCGGCATAGCCAGGGCGGGATAGAGGATGCTGTCCATAAAACCATGATTGACCTCAAAGGCTCCTATTCCCTGGTGATCATGACCCAGGATAAATTGCTGGGAGTGCGGGATCCCCATGGCATCCGTCCCCTCTGTCTGGGGCGGCTAGGGGATGGCTATGTGATTGCTTCCGAAAGCTGTGCACTGGATACGGTGGGAGCTACTTTCCTGCGGGATGTTGAGCCGGGGGAAGTGGTGGTAATCGATGAAAATGGCCTGCATTCCCGCCAGGCTTTACCGCCTCAGAAGCAGACCTGCATTTTCGAATATATCTATTTTGCCCGGCCCGACAGCCGCATTGATGGCTTCGGGGTCAACTGGTGCCGGCGCCAGATGGGGCGGCAGCTGGCCCGGGAGGCTCCCCGGGATGTAGATGTGGTCATTTCTGTGCCTGATTCCGGCACGGCAGCAGCGCGAGGCTATGCCGAAGAGCTGGGCCTGCCCTTTGAAGAAGGGCTGATGAAAAACCGCTACATTGGCCGCACTTTTATCCAGCCATCTCAGGCCTTAAGGGAGCTGGCGGTGCGGTTAAAACTCAATCCTATTATTTCGGTAGTGAAAGATAAGCGCCTGGTGCTGGTGGATGACTCCATTGTACGGGGCACGACCAGTCGCCGCATTGTCAAAATGCTGCGGGAAGCGGGGGCGAAAGAAATTCACTTACTGATTAGCAGTCCGCCCATTTTGCATCCCTGTTACTATGGTATCGATACTTCGGAACGGAGTGAACTGATCGCTGCCCAGAAAAGTGTGGAAGAGATAGCCCAGTATATCGGGGTGGATAGCCTGCATTATCTCAGCCTGGAAGGCCTGCTGGCTGTATTTCAGGCTGATGTCAATCAGGGCTTCTGTACCGCCTGTTTTAATGGTCAATATCCCGTCCCCATCCCGCCGGAAGCGGGGAAACACATTCTGGAAAAAGGGGGGTCTTGCTGTTGAAAGGCTTGACCTATAAAGAAGCCGGCGTAGATATTGATGCCGGCAATCGCGCCGTAGAACTGATTAAGGAAAAAGTCAGGAAAACCATGCGACCGGAAGTCTTGACAGATATCGGCGGCTTTGGTGGGCTGTTTGCCCTGGATATCAGCAAATACCGGCAGCCGGTGCTGGTCAGCGGCACTGATGGGGTAGGGACCAAGCTGCGGGTGGCCATGCTGATGGATAAACATGACACCATTGGCATCGACTGTGTGGCCATGTGTGTCAATGATATCCTGGTTCAGGGGGCAGAACCCCTCTTTTTCCTTGACTACCTGGCAGTGGGTAAACTGGATCCGGAACAGGTAGCCGCTATTGTTGGCGGCATTGCCGAAGGCTGCCGGGAGGCAGGCTGTGCGCTCATCGGGGGCGAAACGGCGGAAATGCCCGGTTTTTACCCGCCGGGAGAATATGATGTGGCCGGTTTTGCTGTGGGAGTGGTGGATAAGGAGAAAATTCTCGACGGCTCCCGGGTGCGGGAAGGCATGACGGTGCTGGGCCTGGCTTCTCACGGTCTCCATTCCAATGGCTATTCCCTGGCCCGTAAAGTCTTGCTGGAGCGGGCCGGACTGAACCTTGACCTCTACCTGCCGGAACTGGGTTGTACTGTAGGGGAGGAGTTGCTGAAACCTACCCGTATTTATGTACGTTCCCTCCTGCCCCTGGTTCAGGAAGGGCGCATCGCTGCCCTGGCCCATATTACCGGCGGGGGACTGCTGGAAAATATCCCGCGGGTATTGCCGCCGGGTCTGGGGGTGGAGTTAACCGCCGGCAGCTGGCCGATTCCACCGATTTTTGATTTGATTGAGAAGCTGGGGCATATAGCCAAAGAGGAAATGGCCCGTACCTTTAATCTGGGGATTGGCATGGTGGCTATCGTCGCGGCTGAGGAAGCGCCTGCCATCGCTGACCGTTTGACGGCTGCCGGGGAAAAGGTCTATACCATCGGCCGGGTGGTAGCCGGGGCCGGAGTGCAGGTGGTGTGAGATGCTAAAACTGGGAGTGCTGGTTTCCGGGCGGGGCTCAAATTTGCAGGCATTGCTGGATGCCCGGGGCCGGGGAGAACTGAAAGCAGAAGTGGCGGTAGTGATCAGCGACAAGGCGGGGGCCCTGGCTTTAGAACGAGCCAGGGCCGCCGGAGTGCCTGCCTATCATGTTGATCCCAGGGCTTATCCGGATAAAGCAGCCTATGAACAGGAAATCTGCCGGCTGCTAAAGGAAAATGGAGTGGAACTGGTAGTGCTGGCTGGTTATTTGCGCCTGGTGGGACCGGTGCTGCTGGCAGCCTACCCGGAGCGGATTATCAATATCCATCCTTCGTTGTTGCCCGCTTTTCCCGGGCTGGAGGCCCAGCGCCAGGCCTGGGAATACGGGGTAAAAATCAGTGGATGCACGGTGCATTTCGTTGATGAGGGGCTGGATAGCGGGCCCATCATCCTGCAGGCAGCCGTGCCGGTGGAGGAAGGGGATACGGCAGCTGAGCTGGCGGCCCGGATTCTGGCTGAGGAACATAAACTTCTGCCCCGGACAGTCAATTTGATTGCCGAAGGCAGAGTAAAGATAGTAGGGCGGCGGGTACAGATTGAGCTGCAGGACAGAAAGGAGGCTTTCTGATGAAACGAGCGCTGATCAGCGTTTCTGATAAAACCGGGGTGACGGAACTGGCTCGGGGTCTGGTAGAACTGGGCTGGGAACTGGTTTCCACCGGAGGTACTTATAAGACCATCAAGGAAGCGGGAATTCCCGTAACCTATGTCAGTGAAATTACCGGTTTTCCTGAGATTCTGGATGGACGGGTAAAAACCCTGCACCCCAAAATCCATGGGGGCATCCTGGCCCGGCGCACGCCGGAACACCTGGCCCAGCTGGCCGAACAGGGAATCGGGACTATTGATCTGGTGGCTGTTAACCTCTATCCCTTCCGGCAAACCATCAGCAAGCCGGGAGTGACTCTGGAGGAAGCCATCGAGAATATCGATATCGGGGGCCCGGCCATGGTACGGGCTGCCGCCAAAAACCACGAGAGCGTGGTGATTGTAGTCAATCCCCAGCGCTATTCCCAGGTCCTTAACTATTTGCGGGAAGAAGGGGAAGTGCCTTTGGTTATGCGCCGCCAGCTAGCAGCGGAAGCATATTGCCATACGGCCCAGTATGATGCCATGATCAGCCAGTATCTGTTCGGCCAGGCCGGGGAACGGCCGGGATTGCTGACAGAAGACTTGATTCTGGCCGGCAACAAGGTGCAGACGCTACGTTATGGCGAAAATCCCCAGCAGCAGGCAGCCTTTTATCGCCTGCCCGGCTATGCTGCCTCCGGAGTAGCCGGGGCGGAACAGCTGCAGGGCAAGGAACTGTCCTTCAATAACCTGCTGGACACCCAGGCGGCCTGGAATCTGGTCCAGGAATTTACCCAGCCGGCGGCGGTGATTGTTAAACACAACAATCCTTGCGGAGCAGCTATTGCCGAAGATATTGCCACTGCCTACCGCAAGGCCCTGCAGGCTGACCCGGTTTCCGCTTTTGGCGGGATAGTTGCCCTTAACCGGGAAGTGGATGGAGAAACGGCCAGAGAGCTGACGGAAATCTTTCTGGAAGTGATTGCTGCCCCTGCCTTTAGTGAAGAGGCCAAAACCATCCTGGCAGCCAAATCCAACCTGCGCTTACTGGTTATGCCTGCCGGGAATGCCACCGTATTTCCCTATGACCTGCGGGTAGTAGGCAGCGGTCTCCTGGTCCAGGAAGCTGATACAAGAGAAATAACTGCTGCTGATCTGCGGGTAGTGAGCCAGAAACAGCCCACACCGGAGCAAATCGAGGAAATGCTGTTTGCCTGGCGAGTGGTCAAGCATGTTAAATCCAATGCTATCGTGGTTACCAAAGGGGGCGTTACCCTGGGAGTCGGAGCTGGTCAGATGAACCGGGTGGGTGCGGCCCGCATTGCCCTGGAACAGGCCGGCGAAAAGGCAGCCGGGGCGGTCCTGGCTTCAGATGCTTTCTTCCCCTTCCCCGACACGGTGGAACTGGCAGCCCGGGCCGGAATCAGTGCTATCATTCAGACCGGTGGGGCCCTCAGGGATGAGGAAGTAATCGCAGCGGCTGACCGGTTGGGCCTGGTAATGGTACTAACGGGAGTGCGGCATTTCAAACACTGAGGAGGTAAGCAGCAGCTTCAGAAAACTAGACTATAATTGATTGTATTTAACTGTTTTGCTACAATAAAAAAATGGAACTATTATCCATTGGTGAGGCAGCAAAGTCCGGCAGGGTTTCGGGGAGCTGATCAGGAATGCCAGAGAAACACGAGAAGAACAAATTTAGCATAACTGTGTGCGGGGAGTTTTTTCCGGAGATTTACCCGGCTCACCGGTCTTCGAAATGGAGCCGGGGCGAAGAAGACCAGCTGACTACGGAGATGCGTCTCTTTTGTGCCTGTATGCGGTGGGCCTTTAACCGGCTCCTGGAAGGTGCTTCCCGCCATGAAATCAAGAAGTCAGGCCAAGAACTTTTCGGGCTGAACTCCCGCTATGCGGATGATGCCAGACTTAAAGCACAGGCCCTGCTGGACTCCCAAACAGAACTGCTGAAGTTAGAAAATG
>NZ_BDLR01000170.1:23100-23357 GCF_002049395.1 Carboxydocella sp. JDF658
GCCGGGCCAGGAAGAAGCTCAGCCTGGCTATGAAGAAACTGGCGAAGGCAGAGGAAAAGGGGGCTGCTTCAGAAGTTATTGAAAAGCTCCGCCTGGCAGTCAAGGGGCGAAACCATCGGGTGGTTTCACTGGCAAAAAGGCTGGCTAAACTGAAGGCTTACCAGGAGAAGGGGACAATACCAGAGGTAGTCTTTGGGGGCAGAAGGCTGTGGGAAAAGGTCTGCCAGGGCCGGGCCGCCCGTGAAAAATGGCGGCAC
>NZ_BDLR01000171.1:0-205 GCF_002049395.1 Carboxydocella sp. JDF658
AAAGGCATTTTTCGCTGCAACTGCAAACGCTCTTTTACCGACCCCAACGCTAACTGGGGATGGGATAGCTATCACGAACAATGGTTTTATGGACACACCCTATACTCTATTACTTCGGCAAATAGCCCTAATGACCTGCCTCTGCTTTTAAGTTTAGTACAGGGTTCTCGTCATGATAGCGTTACTTTCGTTTTCGCCTGGGCAG
>NZ_BDLR01000172.1:0-303 GCF_002049395.1 Carboxydocella sp. JDF658
CCATTGCGGGCCAGTTCCCGCCGTAACTTCTCCACACTCTCATGCTGGAACACAATACCCGCTAGTATGGAATTCCATATTGCCCGAACCGGATAATCGTTTCGCCCTTTACCCCGGCTTCTCTCAAGGGTCCTCATCAATTCTTCGTCTGGCATGTAATCCAGAACAAGCCGTAAACGAACTAAATCTCCAATTGTTTGTATTTCTGTCCACTCAAATAGCTTAATTTGTGGTATAATAGCCATAACAGGCATCCCTCCCTGGGTAGGATTGTTTGTCTTTTCAACTTCAATTTTATCACAG
>NZ_BDLR01000173.1:0-1296 GCF_002049395.1 Carboxydocella sp. JDF658
GGATGAAAGCCCGGCTAAGTTTTTACCGGAATGTCTTCCTTGTATTGTATAAATTTGGTATAATATAGCTATGGAATAAAAATATAGACACAAATGTATATCCATCTAAGGGGGTGATTGAGCTGGCGCGCAAAAAGAACTTCAGTAACGGCATGCCAACGCAGACTCTCACAGCCAGGGCCAAAGTCATCAACCTTTCCGACCGGAACGCCCTGCTCCTGGGCCTGCTGGGTTTTTCCGCCACCAAGCTGTGGAACGTAGCCAACCACCACCGGCGCACTGTCTGGAACGAAACTGGTAGAATACCCGGTTTCGCCGAGCAGTGCCGGGAGCTTAAAATCAACCGCTGGTACAGGCTCCTACCTTCCCAGTCTGCTCAGGAAGTCCTGGGCGAGCAGGACGACTCCTATCGATCATGGTTCTCACACAGGAAAAACGGCGATGTACTGGCAAAACCGCCGGGCTTCCGGAAAAAAGATACTCTCAGCACCGTGACTTTTAAACAGAAAGCTTTCGAAATACTGCCGGACAACCGGGTGCGCCTGAAGCTGCCCAAAACCTACGGCAGGCGGGTGATTGTACTGGAATACCAGCTCCCATTGCACGTCACTCTGGGCAAAGTCCAGCAGGTAAAGCTGGTCTACGAACCTGGGACCGGCGACTGGTACCTGCACATAACCCACAGGGTCCCGGTAACCTATAAGGAAACTGGAAACGTCATGGCACTGGACCTGGGTATCGTGAACATCGCGGCCGGGGTAATCTCCGACGGCTTTTCTTTCCTCGTGCCCGGCGGGGAACTTCTGGCCCTCGACCGGTACTTCCAGAAAGAAAAAGCCAAATGTACCAAATCCACCAGCAGGCGCTGCATTGAGTTGAACGTCAAGTGGGGCAGGCAGCGCAACCACTACCTGCACGTACTGACAAGGTGGTTGGTCGACCTGGCAATTGCCCACAACGTTTCCACCATCGTAGTCGGCGAATTAAAAGGTATTCGTGCGGACAGGGACTGGGGAGACGCGGGCAACCAGAAACTCCACGCCTGGCCGTTCAGTAAGATAATAAGCCTGCTCACTTATAAAGCGGCCCTCGCCGGCATCCGGGTGGTCAAAGTGTCGGAGAAGAACACCAGCACTACCTGCCCGGTGTGCGGCGAAAGGGTCAAGAAAGCCCGCGTGCATCGGGGGCTGTTCGTTCACTGCGGTGTCGTACTGAACGCCGATCTGGTAGGCGCATATAACATTCTGCAAAGGTATCTCCGTGAGTCCGGTCTGGCACTGCCGGACCGGTCGGGAG
>NZ_BDLR01000174.1:0-202 GCF_002049395.1 Carboxydocella sp. JDF658
GTCAGCCCCTATACGTCAGCTTTCGCTTTGGCAGGGACCTGTGTTTTTGGTAAACAGTCGCTTGGGCCTCTTCTCTGCGACCGCTCTATGCTCCAGGCGCGCAGCCCTTCACATCTAGCGGCACTCCTTCTCCCGAAGTTACGGAGTCATTTTGCCGAGTTCCTTAACGAGGGTTCTCTCGCTCGCCTTAGGATTCTCTCCT
>NZ_BDLR01000175.1:0-201 GCF_002049395.1 Carboxydocella sp. JDF658
ACTCACTTCATTCAGAAAATTTGTTTCTCCGTCCATTACTTGCCTTACTGTTAACTCATATATTGCTTCGTAATTTAGTCTTCGTCGTCCTTTGGACGTTCGCTTTTTCTGTTTACTTAGTTTTTTCCTAAATACCTCGTAGGGCTCATAAATACAGGCGCAAACAAACCTTTTTACAGTCAGCAGTGGTCCTTCACACCC
>NZ_BDLR01000176.1:0-586 GCF_002049395.1 Carboxydocella sp. JDF658
CCCGGTAGGGATGCTGACGGAGCCAGCTCCGCAACCCCCCCAGGCCCCGGGGCCGTCCCCCCAGTTTATCCTCCAGTTCTCCTCTGCCCTCACCGAGCAAGTAATACCCTGCATGCCGCGCAGCCTCACCTTTACCCTGTTCCGCAGCAGCCCGGGCCAGGGTCAGTACCTGTTCGGCAACCAGCCTTTCCGGCAGCTGGTAATACCGGGCCAGTTTTTCAATCTCATGCCGGTAATAATCCCGGGAGGCAAAATCCATCCGGGAATAATGGCCAGAAGGATCCTGCCGCAACATGGCTTCCACCTGACTCAAAGCCTCAAAAATTTCATTCCAGTCCAGAGCCGCTACTGACCTGAGGCTGGTAATAGCGGCCCCCATAGCTACCTGCCGGGCCGCCTGCCGTCCGTGCTCTTCCCTGATCAATTCCTCCAGACTCAGCTGGCTCGCAGCCAGTTCCTGTTCCAGCTCCGCCAGCAAAGGGGCTGCTTTGCCGCCCTGCCGGCGCAACTGCTGTACCAGCAGTTCCAGAAAGGCAGGCTCCAGTCCGCCAGCTTCCCTTTGTTCCCGGACCAGCCGACGCAGTTC
>NZ_BDLR01000177.1:0-272 GCF_002049395.1 Carboxydocella sp. JDF658
TAATTGATGGGAAACTATCAATCAGTGAAGCAGCTATGAGCTTAGGTCTAAGTGAACGCCAGATTAAGCGCCTTAAAAAAGGAGTGATGGAACAAGGGCCGGCGTTCCTTATCCATAAAAATACAGGTCGTAAGCCGCAGCATGCACTCACTGACGAGCTTAAAAGCAAGATTATCTCATTGAAACAATCCGATAAGTACAAGAACGCCAATTTCAAGCACTTTATGGAGCTTCTGGAGGAGCACGAGGGAATAGCCATAAGTTATTCCTGT
>NZ_BDLR01000178.1:0-258 GCF_002049395.1 Carboxydocella sp. JDF658
AGGGTAACTTCATGGCCAGCCATATCTGCACCAGTTCCCGGTGTTTTTCCGGCAGCCACAACTTGCCCTCAACCCTGGGGGCCTGGCTCATCCTGGGGCGACCAAGTTTATCTATGCCTGTCTGTTCAGAAAGGTGGGAGAGGGAAACCGCCAGACGAAAGTCCTGTCCGTCATAAAATATCTTAATGTTGGGGTTGCCTCCCTTGCTCTCGTCTCCCCGGGAGTAGAGGCGGTTCCTGCGGGCGTGCCGCCATTTTT
>NZ_BDLR01000179.1:0-234 GCF_002049395.1 Carboxydocella sp. JDF658
GTTCTCTCGCTCGCCTTAGGATTCTCTCCTCACCTACCTGTGTCGGTTTCCGGTACGGGCACCATACCCCCTCCTTAGAGGCTTTTCTCGGCAGTTTGGCGTCAGAAGCTTCGCCCTTACGGGCTCCCCTTCACCTCTCAGGATTTCCGTGAGGCGGATTTGCCTGCCTCACTCCCTACTGGCTTGGACCGGTACTTCCAATCACCGGCTCTCCCTAGCCTCCTGCGTCACCCC
>NZ_BDLR01000180.1:0-2559 GCF_002049395.1 Carboxydocella sp. JDF658
CACCTGTCAAGCCCACTTCCCCGATAATTACCATCTCGGGGTCTACCGACCGCTCTCGCCAGCTGGAGGCCAGCGCTACCGCTACCCCCAGATCCACCGCCGGTTCCGTCAGCTTCAAACCACCAGCCACATTAACAAAGGCATCCATGTGGCTCAACTGCATGCCCAGGCGCTTTTCCAGCACCGCCAGCAGCAACGCCACCCGCTGATAATCCAGCCCCGAGGTCATGCGGCGAGGGTTGGCCAGATTGCCTGGCGATATCAGAGCCTGGATTTCTACCAGAATAGGACGGCTGCCCTCCATAGCCACCACTACCACAGAACCCGGTTCGCCAACAGGGCGCTGGGCCAGCAATAGCCCCGAGGGGTTACTGACATCAATCAGTCCACTGCCGGTCATTTCGAACAGGCCCAGCTCATTGGTGGAGCCAAAGCGGTTTTTCACTGCCCGCAACAGGCGGTAATTCTGGTGACGTTCTCCCTCAAAATACAGGACAGTATCCACCATATGCTCAAGTACCCGCGGTCCCGCCAGAGCTCCTTCTTTTGTGACATGACCTACAATCAGAGTGGCAATCTCCCTGCCCTTGGCCAGATCCAGCAAGAGTCCGGTACAATGCCGCACCTGACTGACACTGCCCGGAGCGGAGGTAATTTCCCGGCTGTGCACGGTCTGGATGGAATCTATAATCACCGCCTGCCAATCCTGGCCGGCATCTACTGCCGTCAGGATATCCTCCAGGCAGTTTTCCGCCGCTGCCAGCACCTGCGGCCCCTCCACTCCCAGCCGTTCCGCCCGCATCCGCAACTGGCTCAGCGACTCTTCCGCAGAAATATACAACACCGGGCCCTTTTGGGCCAGATATCCAGCTGCCTGCAGAAGCAAAGTGGATTTACCGATACCGGGGTCACCTCCTACCAGCACCAGGGAACCCCGCACCAGTCCACCTCCTAACACCCGGTCCAGCTCAGCCAGACCGGTAGCAGCCCGTTCCTGCTTCTCTGTTTTGATCTGGGGCAGCGGCACCGGAATGATCTTTTTTCCACTTGTTGCTGTTCTGGTTTCCTGACGCACTTCCTCCACCAGGCTATTCCACTCACCGCAACCAGGACAGCGTCCCAGCCAGCGCAGTTCCACCTGACCGCAATTCTGGCAAACATACCGCGTTTTTTCCCGTTTCAAGGCCCGGCCTCCCTGTTTCCTGATACCATAATATTATACCATTGTTTTACTCTTGCTAACAAGAAGGATGAGCGGTAAAAATTGTCTCTGGTTTTGTCAAATTGAAACGGGGATTTGTCGAATTTTTGTGGTAAATTTTGGTTGTTTTTTGTTTGTGATATGATTTGTTTAAGGCGATATATCAAAGATTATGCTAAATATGGAGCCAATAATATTTGGCCTTCTGTTAACTGATGGGGAATGGACTATTATTCCTCATCCAGTTTAGTGCTATCCCTTTCCAAATCAGACTTGTCAGGGCCTGCACCTGATCAACTCATTCCTTCAGGGGCAAGCCCTTATGGTGGAAGTAATTAATTTAAAGAAAGGAGAAGGCCAAATGAAAAAGAGAGCTTATTTTATAGCTCTGAGTTTAGGTTTACTTGTGGTTTCAGTTTCTTTCACGGGCATTTTTGCTGATGAAAACAAACAAGTAACTTCTCTGGTAAAAATGGTCAATGACAATAAACTAATTAAAGATCCTGATAAAGTTGTATTTAAAGTAAATGGAAAACCTGTTTTAGCTAGAGAATTTGTTAAGGAGAAAAATTTACTTATTTATCTTGCTAAAATAAACGGGAGTGCATTTCCCTCTGAACATGATGTCATAAATTCACTAGCAAAACGTGAAGCATTGTATCAAAAAGCAGTTGAATTAGGTTTGGAAGCTACTGATAACGAGGTTAGAGAATTTGTAAAGCAACAAAGGTCAAAATTTGAAGAATATGACCCAAATGCCACTGGCAAAGAATTAATTGAAGCTGAGATAAAGGCTACCGGTTTAACGGCAGATGAATATTGGGAACGTACAATTCCTGAGTACAAAAAAATCTTAACTCTAAGCAAATTATCCGATTATTATCTTAAACAATTAGGACCACTAAATTTAGAAAACCCTAATAATGTAGAGAAAATTAAATATTTTTAGATCAAGAATTTGATAAAATAGCTAGAGAAACAACTATTAAAATTGTAAAATAGCGCTCCTTGAGGTAGGAATTTTTCCAACCTCTTTATGTCTTTATACCTGAGAGAACAAATTACCAGGAGGTCTGTTAATAATGCCAATAAAAGGTGATTATAAACAATATACTGACCCTGAGGAGCAAGCAAAAATGATGGGAAATTTTTTGGGTAGTTTTCTCAATAGTTCTAAGATCCCTATTGGACTTAAATGGTTAGGCTGGTTTTTGCTCCTCTGCTCCAGTATATTTTTTCCCTTCGTTATCATCAAAGATCTTCTTAGTGGAGGTCTGGAGATATTTTTATTAGTACCGGTATTGTTTCAATGGGTATTGGTTTATTATATTTTAAAGAAACTATTAAGATAGCAAGTA
>NZ_BDLR01000180.1:2569-4456 GCF_002049395.1 Carboxydocella sp. JDF658
TATCTATACACCACAATCTGTTAATAAATATGTGCCAGGTGTAGGTTATGTTTATGGCGATATTGAAGGAGCAAACTATCTGTATTAACTTTAAGGAGGTGTGAAAGATGAAGGCTAAACCATTATTATTTATTGGGTTGCTGAGCTTACTAATAGTATCAGGCATTATTAATTCTGAGAATTCAAAAAAACCTATGATTATATCTCATGCTAGCTGGGTTAAATATTATCCTGACGTAAAATCCCTGGTAGAAGATGCCGATGTAATTGTCGAAGGAGAGGCTGAGTCAATAAAATCCTACCCGCGTTTTGATGAGCTTGATATTGCTACAGATGTCTATTTCAATGTCTCAAAGTGGTACAAAGGTTCAGAGCCTAAATCAAGAAATAAGATAATCATTGAACAGGACGGAGGAGTATATAAGGGAGTCACCAGTAAACTGGACAAAGTTGAAATAATGGAACCTGGCAAAAAATATCTGCTCTTTTTGCATTACTCTCCGGAAGAAGATAAGTATGCTGTCTTAACTGGTTGGCAAGGTCAATTTAAACTTGGCTTTTTTAAGGCAGAAAATCCAGAACCTTCCCGCTCCATGGATAAAGATAAACTATATGACGAAATAGCAAGACACAGCCGGCGGTAATTAACCACCGGCTGTAATTCTTTAAGCCTTTTTCCTAAAAGTCAGCCTGCCGTCTTCCGCATCTACGATAACGGTATCCCCTAAGGCAAAGGTCCCTTTCAGCAGTTCTTCCGACAACTGGTCTTCCACCATACGCTAGATAGCCCGGCGCAAGGGCCTTGCCCCAAAGGCAGGATCATAGCCCTTCTTCACCAGCACTTCTTTGGCTGCCGGTGTCACTTCAACCTGTACGCCGAAGTCCTGCAAGCGCTTGTTCAAGGCAGCTAGCATCAAATCTACGATTTGCTGGATTGTTCTTCCTCCAGCGGGTGGAAAACGATAATTTCATCAATTCGGTTCAGGAACTCCGGCCGGAAAGTGTGCTTCAACTGGTCCATCAGCTTATCCTTCATTTTCTCGTAAGCATCTCGCTTATCTTCCGCTTGGACTTAAATGGTTAGGCTGGTTTTTGCTCCTCTGCTCCAGTATATTTTTTCCCTTCGTTATCATCAAAGGTCTTCTTAGTGGAGGTCTGGAGATATTTTTATTAGTACCGGTATTGTTTCAATGGGTATTGGTTTATTATATTTTAAAGAAACTATTAAGATAGCAAGTAACAGTTACAGCCGGTGGAGAGTTTCACCGGCTGTAAAAGTTTATACTTTGGCTTTGTCGAATCAAAGCTGAAATTGGCGAATTTTTGTGGAAAAAAATGGTTGATCTTTTTTTTTTTTTTTTATATTATAATTTGTTCAGGGCGCCCAGATATAAAATTTGGGAGGTGTGTCTATTGAAAAAGATTGTTCTTTATAAAAATCTTCTAGTAGTAATAATGCTTGTGCTTGTGCTTGTACTTGGAATGAATATACAATCTGCATCTGCTTATTTCACTCTACCTTATCGTTGGCCAGATAATATTTTTTATTATAAGATTGATAGCAGTGCTAACGATCTCACTAGCCTTATTTCGAACGCTGCTAATTCTTGGAACACAACGACACCTGTTTCTATTTCTAATTCCTCAACTGGAGAAATCCTTATTAAAAAGGTTAATGATTCAACCGTAACCTGGTCGGGTAAAACAAACCTATATGTTGGTTCTATCGGGGGAAAATATTATTATAATCAAGGTATTGTTCAGATTAACCAAGCTAAAATAGGGAGTTATACTTCACTACAAAAACAAGGTGTAATAGCACATGAATTTGGCCATGTTATTGCCCTTGCCGATGATAATGGCTATCTGTTATACGGCGATCCAAAA
>NZ_BDLR01000181.1:0-41621 GCF_002049395.1 Carboxydocella sp. JDF658
GAATAAAATTAAACACTAAATTTACAAAGAACATCCAAACTCACCATCACAATACTATTATATTTTTATTTTATGGTACAGAAAATAAGATCAGAAACTAAAAAAGGAGTGATTCTAATGCCTAAATTTGTAGAACAGTTATTGCCTAAATCCACACTAGATCAGTTCAAGTATGAAATTGCGAAAGAAATAGGTATCTTACCTAAAATTGAAAATGGTTACTGGGGTGATGTTACCGCTGAAGAATGTGGTAAAGTTGGTGGTGAAATTGGAGGAAAGATGGTAAAAGCAATGATTAAAAGAGCCGAGACCATGCTTATAAATAAATATAATATTTAATTTCTGGGCAGTTTTATTTTAAAGGTAGTACCTATTCCTCTTTCGCTGTCTACCCAAATTTCTCCTTGATGTTCTTTTATAATTTGAGCTGATATACTCAGTCCTAATCCTGTTCCAGTTTCTTTAGTCGTATAAAATGGTTTAAAAATATTTTTTATTGTTTCTCTATCTATTCCACAACCATTGTCTTTAACGGACATTAGAAGATAGTTCCCATCTTCCTGTAAAATAATTGTTATCTTGCCATTGCAATTGATTGCTTCAATGGAATTTCTTATTAAGTTAATAAACACCTGCTTAATTTTCTCGGGTTGTCCATACAATAATGAATTCTTTAACTCACTCCTTTTTTCAATTTTAATATTTTTGTCATGGACTAAACTAGACATAATAAATATTATATCATCAATAAGCTGATTAATATCAAAAAATTTTCGTGTATTTTTTTTTGTTGAAAAAGATAAAAATTCATGAATTAACTTGTTCATACGATCCAGTTCGTCCAGGATAATTCGCAGGTGTTCTTTTTCATGAAAGTCTTGTTCCCGGTTCTGTAGTAATTGAATGAAACCTCGTACAGAGGTTAATGGGTTTTTGATTTCATGGGCCAAGCTGGCAGACATCTGCTCCATTAATGCATATCTTTCCGATTTCAACCAATCCTGAGTTACTTTGTATTTATAGTTTTTTTCGCTCACTTCAAGATTTTGTTCAGCTACTTCTAATAATCCTTGTCCCTCGTTATGATCTTTAGGATAAACAGCATAACCAGCTAGAACATACAGGTTATCATGTTGTGAATACCCACTAAATTTCCATTTTCTTGTATTTACATTTTCCTGCAACTTTTTTTCAAATCTTTCTTTTATCTCGTGGGCTTGTTCCAAATCAGAATTGGTTAATAAAACTGCAAAAACATCATCTTTCAAACGCGCAACAGTATCAAAATTTCTGATGGTTTGTCTTAAAATTTCAGCAATCCTAGTTAGATTCCATTCCAGACAACCATTTCTAACACCCGATTCCAGTTTGTTTAAATTAACTATTTTATATACTGCAACAGTAAATTTTTTATTCTCTCTTTTAGCACGCGATATTTCCTCATCCAATTTCATTAAAAAATATTTCCCATTTATTAAATGCGTTAATGGATCAATAATAGCTAATCGTTTTAAACGCTCCTGTAGTTTAATCTGATTCTGTAATACCTGATTATAATTTAAGGCAGCAATACTATTAATTAAAACAACAAGGATATGTATTAATAAAATTAAACCAAGAGAGAATATATCTAAAGACTTATAATAATTAATGATTTCTATTATTATACCCGCTGTTGATAATATTATCAAATAAATAGCCAGGGTACTTTTATTTTCACACAAAAGAAAATAAACAGGTAATGCGAACATTTCCCAAATTAATATATGTAATATTGGATTAATTGTAATATAATGGCTGATAAATAATATTATAACCGGCAATAAATATACGGCAGTTTTTATTAACTTAATAATTTGATTATAGAACAAGCTAATATCACCTCCCCAAAAAACTTGTATTTTATTTTCTACAAACTCTAATTCAATCCTTTGATGAAAAAGATAAAAAAAAGACTATTTTTGTCGAAAACGACAAAAATAGTCTTTACTTATTTTTAAGCCACGGCCTTAGTTTTAAATAATAGTCAACTCCAGACCAAATTGTCATTATCACTGCCAAACCCATAAAAACCGAAGCAAAAGGGAAATTAATCAAATAGGCACTAATCGCAACTATTTGCATGATAGTTTTTAACTTACCTAATATGCTTGCGCTTACAACAACACCTTCTGCAGCAACAATAGACCGTAACCCTGTAATGGCAAACTCACGTCCTATAATAATTATTGCAACCCAGGCTGGAATTTCCCGCAGCTCAACAAGGGAAACTAGAGCCGCTGAAATCAGTAATTTATCAGCTAAAGGATCCAGAAATTTACCTAGTCGTGTAATCTGTTTTCGAGAACGGGCAATATAACCATCAAGTCCATCAGTTGATGCTGCCAGAAGAAAAACTGCAAAGGCAATCCACTTTCCGTAAGGCAATTTGCTTACGAGTATTATCATAAATATTGGTACTAAAAAGATCCGGATCAATGTTAATTTATTAGCTAGATTCATGCACAATCTCCCCTAACAAATCATACTCGTAAGCTTCAGTAATCCTTATATTAACAAAATTACCTGAGGCTAAACTCTGATTTGATGAGAAAAAGATTTTGCCATCCACTTCGGGAGCCTCATACTGGCTCCGACCAAAATATAATCCTTCAGAAGTTGTCCCTTCAACTAAAACTAAAAAGGTTTTCCCTACTCGTTGCTGGTTTTTGGCATAGGATATTTCTTGTTGTACCTGCATAGCTCTTTCCCAACGTTGTTTTTTAAGGTTTTCAGGCACTTGGTTCTCCATATTGTAAGCAACGGTTCCGTCTTCCCGGGAATAAGTAAAAATTCCAACCCGGTCAAATTGCATTTCTTGCATGAACTCCAATAACTCATTAAAGTCATCTTCGGTTTCGCCAGGCAAACCTACTATAAAACTGGTACGCAAAACTATATCTGGTATCTCAGTCCGCAGCTTATAAACTAAATCTTTTATGAACTGTTTATTACCTTTTCGGTTCATAGTGGTTAAAATTTTATCACTACAATGTTGTAAAGGAATATCAAGGTAATGACAGACTTTCGGCAAATTCTTAATGGTTTTGATTAATTCATCGGAAAAAAATATAGGATAGCTGTATAATACTCTAATCCAATTTATGTTGTTATTATTATTGATTTCTTGTAATAAATCAACTAACTCTGGCTTACCATACAGGTCAAGACCATAACTGGTAGTATCTTGCGCTATTAATAGGATTTCCTTTACTCCCCGTTCTCCTAATAAATTAATTTCATTTAAAATATCTTCTTTCTTACGACTGCGAAACGCTCCTCTGATTACCGGGATTGTACAATAATGGCAGCGGTTATTACAACCCTCTGCTACTTTTACATACGCATAAAAATTAGGGGTTGTTAAGATACGTGGTTTAGACGAGTCATAAAGGTAATCATCTTTTTTATTAACTTCGGCGATTTTTTTACCAGCCAGTATCTGTTCAACTACATCACCGATTTTATCGATTTCATTAGTACCCAGAAAACCATCTACTTCAGGAAGTTCTTTTTCTAATTCATCATGATATTTCTTACTCAAACACCCAGTAACCACAAGAGCCTGACATTTACCCTTTTCTTTATATTGTGCCATTTCAAGAATAGTTTCTATAGATTCCTCTTTTGCAGACTGAATAAAGCCACAGGTGTTTATAATCAACACATCAGCTTCCTCGGCATTATCGGTTATAGTATATCCTTTATTAAACAAATGTCCCAACATTACTTCTGAATCAACCCGGTTTTTTGCGCATCCCAAAGATACAAGTCCTACTCTAACCATTTTTCTACTCCTTCCGTGAGCAAAAAAAGAAATGTCATTACTGACATTTCTTGCAGTAACCATAAAACTTAAGCTGATGATCTGTTATTTTGAACTGAGTTGCCTCAGCTATTGCTTTCTCCAGGGAATCCAGTAAATCATCAGCAAACTCCAATACTTCTCCACAGGATAAACAAATTAAATGATGATGATGATGTTCATCTTGTTCACTAAATTCATATCTACTTCTCCCATCACCAAAATTCATTTTTTGTAAAACACCTAAATCCGCCAGTAAATCTAGTGTACGATATACAGTTGCCATTCCAATTTCAGGATGTTTGGATTTGACCAAACTGTAGATATCCTCGGCCGATAAATGTCTTTCACCATGCTCAAGAAAGGTTTCCATGATAATCCTACGCTGGGGTGTTAATTTATAATCTTTCTCTGCTAAAAGCTGGCAAATCTCTTCAATAGTTTTAGACACAATCCCACCACCATCATGTCTATCTTAATAAATTATATTAACTTCGCTGTTGAATGTCAATCTTCGGAGGCTTAGCGGGAATCAAACAGCCTGGGCCGTTGCCAATCAATTCACTATGCCCTGTCTTAATCAAAGCCTCTTTTACCAGATGATAATTTTGTGGTAACCAGTACTGAATTAAAGCTCTTTGTAAAGCTTTATCATGCATACTTTTCGGAACATACACCTTTTTGCCTGTTAGAGGGTTAATGCCGGTATAATACATAGTCGTAGATAAACTGCCAGGGGTAGGAATAAAATCCTGCACCTGTTCTACCTTCATTTTATTTTTCTTTAAATATACCGCTAATTTTACCGCATCTTCCAGTGTACTACCCGGATGGGAAGACATTAAGTAGGGTACCAGATACTGTTTAAGTCCTAACCTTCTATTAGTTAGCTCATAAAGCTGTTTAAACTCTTCGAATTGTTCTATTGCTGGTTTCCCCATACAGTAAAGGACAACCTTTGAAATGTGCTCAGGTGCCACTTTCAACTGCCCACTAATGTGATGTTTACATAATTCCTCAACTATTTTCTCCTTTTCTCTATCTGCCAGTAAATAATCATATCTAATACCAGATCGAACAAAGACTTTTTTTATCCCTTTTAGGTTACGTACACTTCGTAATATTTCCAGAAATTTATCATGTCTGGGTTTTAAATGTTCACAGGGTTCAGGAAATAAACACTGTCTGTTTTTACACGCTCCGGCCACTGCCTGTTTAGAACAGGCAGGTCCTAAAAAATTAGCAGTTGGTCCACCAATATCATGAATATAGCCTTTAAACTCTGGCTGGTTAACTAATTTTTTTGCTTCCTCTACAATTGATTCTTTGCTTCTGCTTTGAACGATTCGCCCTTGATGCATTGTTAAAGCGCAAAAGTTGCAACCGCCATAGCAACCACGATTAGCAGTTATGGAAAATATCACCTCGGAAAGAGCCGGCACTCCTCCATCCTTGTCATAGATTGGATGCCATTTTCTTTGAAAAGGCAATTCATAAATCTGATCAAATTCAGTTTCCTTAAGGGGAAAAGCTGGCGGATTTTGAACTAGAAATCCCTTGTCTCGATAAGGTTGAATTAAAATTTTACCCCAAAAAGGATCCTGTTCAAGATATTGTTTTCGAAATGCTTCAGCATATACCAGCTTATCCCGACAAATACTCTCATAATCAGGCAAAAATATCACATTCTTTGGATCTAAAGTACCAATTTCTTCTTTTGAAGCAACATAACATAAACCACGAATATTTTTATAATTACCCTTACTACCTTTCTTTAATTCTAATGCTAGCTCTACAATACTTTTTTCCGCCATCCCGTATAACAACAGATCAGCTCCTGAAAGGATTAAAAAAGAAGGTAAAATTTTGTCCTGCCAGAAGTCATAGTGGGCAAAACGCCGCAGACTTGCTTCAATGCCGCCAAGAATCACCTTTTTATCCGGAAAAATTTCTTTAATAACCTGGGTATAAACTAGAGTCGGATAATCAGGTCTTAATCCCATTTTCCCGCCAGGGGAATAGGCATCTCTTTTTCTTCTTTTTTTGGCCGCTGTATAATGATTTACCATGGAGTCCAAATTACCGGCTGTTACCAGGAAGCCAAAACGAGGTGCTCCTAACTTTTTAAAATCATCCTTTTTCTTCCAGTTGGGTTGGGCGATAATCCCTACTTTAAAGCCATTTTCAATTAATACTCTGCTAATAATAGCAGAGCCAAAACTGGGATGGTCAACATAGGCATCACCTGTGATCAGAATAAAGTCAAGATAATGCCAGCCTAAATTACTCATTTCCTCTTTTGACATCGGTACAAACTCTGGTTGTTGCATCTTTTTCACAAACTCCTCTACAACTGACGATAGTTTTTATCATTAGCTATTATATCACAAACAAGGGACCCTTAATGGGGTCCCTTGCCGAGAATTTTATTGATTTCTTCAACAACCAGTTCAACCAGGCGTGGTAAATTATCAGCTATTGGAGGGGTTAGCTCCATACCCCAGGAAATAGTTCCTGGCTGCATCCCAAAAATAGTTGTATCCGGGCAATCTCCTAATAGCTGCGCAACCCTTAATACATCATACAAACCCAATTGATGAAAGGATAGCTGGTATTCCAGGGGGTATACATCTACCTGGTCTGGCTTGAATTTAAAAATTGCCCCTGGTTCCGTTCTGGCATTAACAGCATCGATAACTATTAAATAATCCTTCTCTTTCAACAGAGGTAAAAGGGCTAACCCAGCAGTCCCACCGGCAATTACCTCTACTTCTTCTGGCAAATTCATTTTTTCCAGCATTCTGGCAGCATGAATCCCTAAACCTTCATCTTGTAGGATTTCATTACCGATGCCCAGAACTAATACCTGCAACTTTTTCTTGTCCCGCATGTTCTTTACCTTCTTCTATACCAAATAGCATCAATTTTACCTGTTCAGGTGTTTCTGTTGAGGCCATATATACATGGATAATGGTGAAAGCGATGATAATCCACATCACCAGGTAATGGGTCATCCGTAAAGCATGTAATCCTCCTAGAGTAGTAACCACAGAGGAAAAGAGTTCTGGCCGATAAAGGGCAAAACCAGTTACTGCCTGGAACAGGATTATTACCACAATCCCCAGGTAGGAGAGTTTTTGCAGAGCATTATACTTCCCGCTTTTTTGGGGATGGGGCCCAATGAAAGCATAATACTTTACTACTTCCCATAAAGCCTTAATATCCTTAATGCCAAAGGAAAACTGGCCAGCATCAGCATATCTGCCTAAAAAAGCATAAATTATTCTGCCCAAGAGGTTGAAAAACAGCACATACATGAAAATGAAATGTAACAACCTGGCCTCAAACATATAACCAGGAGCAAAAGGTCGGTGAATATAAAAACCAGTCAATATTAGCACAGCCATTGAAACAAGATTGATCCAATGATAAACCCTGGTAGTGCGCGGGTGGTCGGCCGAATGAGCCATTCTCTACACCCCCTATAATACTCGATACTTGAGAATTTCATTAGTTTCAGGTTCAATTAAGTGAATAGCACATGAGAGACACGGGTCAAAGGAACGTACTACCCGTACTACATTAATGGGGTTCTTCGGATCAGGCACTGGAACACCAATTAATGCCTCTTCAACCGGTCCCCGTTTCTTTTTGTCATCCCGGGGTGAGAAGTTCCAGGTTGAAGGCACTACCAGCTGATAGTTTTCAATTTTTTGATCTTTAATATTGACCCAGTGACCAAGCGCACCGCGCGGAGCTTCATTTAAACCAGCACCTTTTCCTTCTTTGGGTGGCTGCCATTTTGTATTGTCATGAATCTTTATATCGCCTTTGCCAATAAGTTCGTACATTTTGTCTACCCATACCAGCAGCTGTTTTGCCAACAGGACAGCCTCCACAGCACGGGCAGCATGGCGAGCCACAGCCCCCGGCTTAATATTGTATTTCTTAATTACATCCATCAGTACCTGAGGCTTATTAATCAACATTCTGGCAAGAGGTCCTACTTCCATTGCATAGGCCTCATACCGCGGCGCCTTAACAAAAGAGTAAGCGTTTTCCTTGTCCGGGTTTACTTTAGTTTCGCCTTCACTTGGATGTTTAGCTTCACCATTGTACCAGGAATAGGTAATTTCTTCGGTTATTTTATCCGGAGTAAATTCTAATACCTGGTCAATATTTCCATTAACAATTACACCGGGCTTAAAGAACAAATTCTTTTTCTCGACATCATCATGGAAACCACCATAAGCCATGAAGTTACCATAACCGCCTCCAATACCAGCCTGTGCCAGCGGCAGTAGAGGCCCTGTACCAAAGATCAGCACATCCTTCAGATAGACATTTTCCAGGAAATCAATTTGTTCCAGTAACAAGCTACGATAATTGTTCAGTGTTTCTACTGATGGGAAATTGGTAAATCCACCTACTACCATGGCAGAGTTGTGAGGAATCTTTCCGCCCAGTAAAGCTGCCATACGCTTGGCCTTAGCCTGCATATCCAGAGCAAATAGATAGTGATAAACAGCAGTTGTTACCAGCTCAGGATCCTTTACAGAAAACTCATCAGGCTGATATCTGGGTACCAGCGGATGAGCATCACCAGCCTGCACCAGGGCAACAATTTTGTCTTTCACAGCGTTAAGCTTGGGATCATTTCCTTTATACTGGGCAACAGCAGTAACATCAATGTAATCCAAAGCACTTAAGTGATAGAAATGCAGCGGATGGTCGTGCAACCAGATTGCCCCCATCATCAGGTTACGCATCAAAACTCCTGCTTCGGGAACAGTGGCGCCAAAGGCCTCATCTAATGCCAATGCAGAAGCCCAACCATGAGAACCAGTACAGACACCGCAAACCCTGTCTGTTACATATACTGCATCCCGTGGGTCTTTACCCTGCAACAGCACTTCAAAGCCACGGAACATTGTACCAGCAGACCAGGCATCTTTAACAACACCATTTTCAACTTCTACTGTTATACTCAAATGACCTTCTATTCTAGTAACGGGATCAATCACAATTTTTTCAGCCATGGATTATTACCCCCTTATTCTTCTTTCTTGGTAAGTTTGCTTCCTGCAAAATGGACAGCTGCAGCAACAGCAGCAGCACCACCGATTACTTTTCCGATGGTATCAACATTAGTTGCTCCAATACCAGGCAGTTCCTTCTGAATAATTTCCTGTTTGTCATATAAGGGAGTAAATTTATGATAAAACTCTGGTTGTGAACAACCAGCGCAGGGAGAACCTGCATTAATACAGAAGTTGGCACCATCATTCCACCAGACCTGAGCACAGTTGGTATAGGTTTTTGGTCCCTTGCACCCCATCAGTAACAAACAATAATCCTTTTGTTTCGGATCATTCCAGTCGGTAACAAACTCGCCATTTTCAAAATGACCACGGCGCGGACAATTGTCATGTAAGAGGTTACTGTAGAATAGTTTTGGGCGTCTGTAGGCATCCAGTTCCGGAGCAGACTTGTAAGTAAGGTAATAAATAATCGTTGCCAGCAGTACTGATGGTTTCACTGGGCAATGTGGCAAGTTGATCACCTTTTGCTTGGTTTGTTCATCAACCACATCTGCCACACCTTTTGCTCCCGTTGGTCCAGCAGCTGGAATACCACCGTAGGCAGAACAAGCTCCAGCAGCCAGAACAACACTAGCATTTTGCGCTGCTTTAATCAGTGTTTCACGCCATGGTTTTCCAGCAACATAACAAAACTTATCATTTTCAGTTGGTACAGAGCCTTCAACAACTAATACATAGCCACCCTCTTTAATGGTTTCTTCCAGAACTTCTTCGGCAATGGTCCCGGAAGAACCCATTACCGTTTCGTGGTAGCGCAAAGAAATCATATCCAGTACAACTTCAGCTGCACTGGGTTTAATGGTAGCCAAAAAAGATTCACTGCATCCAGCACAATCCTGCCCTTCCAGCCAGATTACTGCTGGTTTTTTGGCAGCGCTCTCAACTGCAGCTGCCACCTGTGGTGCAGCCCCCTCCCCCAGGCCGATGGCCGCCGCAGTGGTAGCGCATAGTTTTACAAAGTCTCTTCGAGAGATCCCTCGGGAAATCAATCTTTCCAGCAAATCCATATACTTGCACCTCCTGGTTGATTTTATTGAGCTAGTAATGACTGGGCCTCAGAACTTAGCAACACCTTGCTGTCAATAACCTCAACTGGGATATTACCGATCTCCTGCCAGGCCGTATTTTCCCAGGACCAGCTTTTCTGGCATAAAGGACAAAAAAATTCCTGGTACTCCCGCCGCAGCATTAGTGGAAACCGGTCATGTGGACAAATTGAGTAAGTCAGAGCAAAACTATGGTTCCAAGCCCATAAAAAATAAGTATTATTTCGATAAAAGATTTTTTTAGGTGTTGATGATACATCTTCTAGACCGCAGAGAACTACCCCCTCGTTAACCTCTAGCCCTAACGTAGAAGCTTTTTTTATCAACTCGTCACCAACTTCCACAGCTTTTTCCATTGATTTTTTGATGAACCAGTTGAAGAATTCTGCTCTGGTTAACTTTTTCTCTGCCGTCATAGAAACATCACCCCAGTCATTTGCCCATAATTTCGACAATAATAAGAAAATTCCTTCTAAACCTTAATAATCCCCATAAGTACTTATGTAAAAAAAATAGACACAACTATGAGTTGTGCCTAATTTTCTTTCAGTTTTTTTTACTGTGGATATAATGTTTTTTTAATAACTTCACCTTTCTTGCCCATTGTACCAAGATCCTGGCCGTTAACTTTTAATTTAACTGCTGCAGCATTACCCACCCATAATTTAATCATTTTATCACTTTCAAATGATAATTTCTGCCCTTTACCTGCTATTCCCTGCCAGACAATCCCTTTTTCCGTTTCAATCTGCAACCAGGATGTCTCTTGAACAATCTCTACTGTTATCGCAATTTTTTTCTTTTCAACGGTCGGTGGAGGCTGCGTTGTTTCTGACGGTTTTTCTTGCGGTTGCTGGGGTTGTTGTACTGGTAATTGCTGTTTAGGGCTTTCTGACTTTTTTTCAGCTATTCGAGGATGTTTTTGACTAATATTTATGTTTTGCGGTTTGTTATAAATATAAAAGACTAAAATTACCGCCAGGACTCCTACAGCTACTACAAATAACTTGCTAAAAATTTTTTTCTCTTTTTTCCTCTCCGCTTTGATATTGGCTCTGTTAACTTTTATTACCTCTTCTTCCCCTATTTTAACATTCTGAAAACGCTGGGTTTTGTAACGCAAAAGAATCTCATCGGGGTCTAAACCAAGATAAGTTGCATAATTACGTAAAAATCCTTTAACATAAGCCTCACCAGGAATCTTGTCCCATTCTTCTTTTTCAAGAGCCTCTAAATAACGCCAGCGCATATTAGTTTCTTCTTCTACTTTTTGTAAGGTTAAATTCATACGCTCCCGAGCTTGTCTGAGTTCTTCACCAATTCCGCCCAACACTTATCCCTCCGTTAACTTAAATCAAAGGCATTAATACTAAGTGCGATATCTTCATAATTTATTTCTTCCGTAGGAGTTGCTCTTAGTTCTACTAAATAAGCAAAATCTGACCATGTTAAAAGTCCATGATTGACTAAAAAATCAGGATGTTCAACTACACAAGTGTAATTTCTCACTAATTCTAAAACTAATTCTTTATGCTTATAGCCACCTCTTGTATAGGTGATAATACCATCAATTAAGTAAATATGCTCATTATCAATATTTCCCAGCGATTCCCGGATAGTTTGCCGTAACAGTGAAGACGATACCAGCGTCCAGCGTTTATTGGCATAAACACAAGCAGCAATAGCCGATTCTGTTTTCCCGACTCTGGGTTTTCCCCGTAAACCAATTAATATTGGTGATTGTTTTTCGATTATCTCGCCAAGAAAATCTATCATTACTCCAATATCATTACGAGTAAATTGATAAGTGGCCGGTTCAGATTTTACAGGCTGGATTTTTTGACCATGCTTCACAGCAAGATAATCCAAAAACAGTGGCTTTCTCCAGGCCAGCACTTGAATTGAAGGAATGCGTGCAGCCGCTTGAAAAAAAGCTTCCAGAGCCTGGTCCTCTCCTTCCAGGAGAAAACATCTCCAGTTACCACTGACACCACTAACTTGTAATATATTTATTTTATATAAACCTATTAAAGTAGCAATATCTCCTAACAGTCCTGGGCGATTATCTAAATTCAAATACTCAAAATACTTTTTAGACATGAGCTATTCTCCTAAAGTATTTCTCTAATTCCTCTACACACTCATTGATATTGTCACTGGATATACATACATCAAATTCAGGATCAGGATGATTGGGGAATCCATAGACCTGATCATAATATTCTTCAATTAATATTCTTGCGAATTCATCTAAGTTACCTTCAAGTAACATTTCCAAAAGAGTTTTTACTTTTTCATTGCCAAGGCGTTGTCTTAATCTATATACAGCTGCAGATAATTCCATTCTCTGTTCAGGGTCATTCCAGTAATTTTTTAAGTATGTTTCTACAATTCTTTGGGTTCTGGTTTCTATGCTAGCGTAAATTAACACTTTGTGTCCAGTCTGCATAGTGGTGAAAAATTTTTCCGGTAATAATAAACGGCCAATCCGTTTGCTCTCCCCTTCTACAATAAAGAAGTTATGGGATTGTTCCACTTTCATTAAGTGTTGAAACAATAGGCCTTCAAAGTTTTTCTGGGTTGGTTGTTCTCCTAGACCGATGGCACCAAATACCGAGCCCCGGTTATTGGCTAGTTTTTCCAAATCAATAGCCGGCAGATTTTTTTCTATTAATAATTTATTAATTATTTCAGTTTTGCCTGTGCCCGTATTTCCATAAAGCACAATTGCCCCAGGTAAATCTGCACTGCTAAAATATCTGTGGACTAAGCGACGGAATGCTTTATATCCACCAATCAAACGCAAACAATTTATGTCCATAAAATTCAAGATATAAGCAAAGAACTTTGACCTATGACCTCCACGCCAGCAAAAAATTACAGGAATTTTATCGCCTGCTTTTTCCTTTACCTCTTTTACCAGCGAATAAATTTTGGGTCCAGCGATTTCCAAACCCCGCAATTTAGCTTGTTCAGGGGAAATTTGTTTGTAAATAGTACCAATTTCAGCTCTTTCTTCATCATTAAAAAGTGGTATATTGATAGCACCAGGTATGGTTGCTTCTTGAAACTCTTTCGGTGCCCTTATATCTACAAAAATAGCATTAGTTAGTTTAAGTGCCTCTGCTATTTCTATTTCCTTAACCATTTACAGTTCTCCTTCTATATACTTTTCCAAATTAAGTGTATCATGCAAATACGCTATCTGCAAGTAAAAAGGGAGCAGGATTAAAATTCTCCCCTCCCATCAGCAAAATAGTCATCCGTAACATAATAATTTTCATCAATTTCCCTTCTGACGAAGTTTTGCTTTCTTACGGCACGTATTCTAATCCGTTTAATGTTTTTATGCATCGCGATCCCTCCCGGAATATTGTCTCCTGATTTTTTTCACTCTATAACGGGAGGGATAATTATGAAAACCCATAAAACTGTATATTTGCTGGGCTCAGGATTTTCTAAAGCAGCCGGAGCCCCACTGGGTCGTGAGTTAATGGAGAAGATCTTTGACCAACACGATAAACCTAACATTAATAAAATGAAACACTGGATCTATAAACACATTTTCCCCACGAAAAAAGATTGGATTAGCAATTGTGAAATAGATGAATTAATTAGCCGACTTACTCTCCACTGTTATTATAACAATCAATGCCAACATACTTCGGAAATATTAAATGTAATCATCAAGGAACTGGCCAACTCCGTGAATTGTCAACTGGATAAAGCTGATTTTGCAATCTACCGGAATTTCATTGAGCGTCTCAAACCGCGAGACACAGTGATCACATTAAATTATGATACCATTTTGGAACGAAGCGGAATCAAAGGCAAGACAAGAAATTTGCTAAAGTTACATGGGAGTATCAGCTGGTCGTGGTGTAGCAGATGTAAGTATTATACTTTTCATAGCTCTTGGCAAACAGGAATGATTTGCCCTAAATGCCACTATCCCTTATTGCCTTTGATAGTCCCTCCACAAATTACAATCGCTGAACATTATAGCCCCTTAATTCCCTTTTATAATTATGCCATAAATGCTATTAAAAAATCAGACCGCATTGTTATCATAGGCTATTCCCTTCCTGCAACCGACTATGATATAAAAATGTTGTTGTTGCTTGGGATAAAGCAAAATCCCCGCAAAATTCCCATTTATATTATTAACGGACCTCACTGTGATATAAAAAATTATGAAATCCTCCGCAGGCACCTCATAAAAATAAAAATGACTGCAGAGGATTGGTTAAAATTACAATGAGGACAATAATAATGCTATAATTGTCTTGCCATCGATAATTTCTTTTCGCTTAATCATGTTTAAAGCTTCTTCAGGCGTAAAATAAAGTACATCTATTTCCTCACCTTCATCTAACTCCTGATCTGCTTGATCTTTCAGCTTACATGAAAAAACATACATTTTCTCGTCAGTAATTCCGGGACTGGGGAAATAAGAGGTTAATAACACCCAGTCACTACCAGTCCAGCCCGTTTCCTCCTTCAATTCTCGCTGAGCAGCCAGGAGAGGGTCTTCGCCTTTTTCGATTCCACCAGCAGGCAGTTCTAACAAAATTTTATCAATAGCCGGCCTTCTTTGCTGAACAAATGCGATTTTATTATCCGCTCGTTTAGCCAGTATCACTACGGCATCTTTACTGTGCAACCAGGAGAAGATTATCTTCTTCCCTCTTACAACCTCTTCCCTGGACCAAATTTCTTTAGCCACAAACAACACTCCTAAGCACTTTTTTCGATCTTTTTTAGGCTTCCATCCTGCTCAATCCCAAATGCTACAATTTTACCGCTTTTTTCTACTAACTCACAAAAACACGCACGGCAAAACCACAGATTCTGTCGAAGTATACCAATATCTCTGCTCTGGCAGATAGGACAGATAATTAATGTTTCCTTTTTATTTTTATTCATCTCGATTTATCCCTCCAAAAATCAAAATCAAACGCAATAGCTCCAGAACAGCCGTTACAGCTGCAGCCACATAAGTTAGGGCAGCAGCTCGCAAAACAGCACTTACTGCCGGCGATTCACTGCGAGTTATTAGACCAGTACTGCTTAGCAAATTTACAGCTCTTGAACTAGCATTAAACTCTACTGGTAAAGTAATGACCTGGAAAAGCACAGTAAAGGAAAACACAAGTATACCCAACTCAATCAGGTTGGCAGCGTGGAAGAAGAAGCCCAGGAGCAACAGGGGCCAGGACAGAAATGACCCGATATTTACGAGGGGAAAAATCCTGTGTCTGGCAACTAAGGCCCAGTATCCCTCACTATGCTGCACGGCATGCCCTACTTCATGAGCTGCAACAGCCAGACTTGCTATCGAGTTACCGTAATATATGTCAGGTGACAATCTTACAACTTTATGGATTGGATCGTAATGGTCCCCTAGAAAACCTTCCGTGATCTGAACAGGTATATGGGATAAACCCATTTTGTCCAGTAAAATACGAGCCACCACAGCTCCTGTTAAACCTTGCGAGTTTAGTTTGTTCTTATACTGTGAAAAAGTCGTTGTAACTTTCAATTGTGCATACAATGCCAGCAGAATTGCAGGTAATAACAGCCAATCATAGGGTGTCCAAAAAATCATATAACAAATCACTCCTTTTAAATTTATTTATTATGAATAATAACAGAAAAAGACCAACATTATCCAGTAATCACCGGATTAATGCAGGTCTTGCTTGACATACGTCTTACAAGGCCGGGCTCGTGCCGTATTGACGACCTTGTAAAGCTAACGCTTTGCGTTAGCCAGCTACTCCCCTGTTAATATTATGGTTTTTTACCTAATATATTTATAGCAAAGTATCGAATTTTTGTCAATATCAGATTTTGGTTTTTTCTATTGGAATAACTTTATAACCTTTAATAGCTATTTGATTTAACAGTTCGTCCAGCCCTTGATCTACATCCGCCGAGACCCCATGCAAAAGAATGATAGCACCTGGATGTATCTGCGCCATAACCTGTTTGATAACGGCCTGACTACCACCTGGCATTGGTTTCCAATCAGGAATGGCGACACTCCACAATACCGTCGTATAGCCCATTTTTTGTAATTGATCCAGCACTTGCTCACTATATTCTCCCTTTGGAGGTCGTAAATAGCGATAAATGGCTTTCTGTCCTGTGACCCGTTCAATTTCCAGTTGTAAAGGTTCAACTTCTTCTTTTAACTTTTTTCGATTCAGTTGGGGTAAACTTGGGTGGTTAATGGTATGGTTGCCAACAATGTGGCCATTGGCCACCATCTTTTGGGCCAAATCATGATTGTTCTTTAACCAATGCCCTGTAACAAAAAATGTAGCTTTAACTCCATGACGATTTAGAACCTCGATGATGTGGTCGGTATAACCATTCTCATAACCCAAATCAAAGGTTAATACTACTTCTTTTTTTCCCGTGGGAATCCGATATAATACACCATATTTTCTTAAAGTTTCCTCTTGTTCCAGCGTAATCCCTGGCCCTTGCTCATTCTGTGATTTTTTAAAACCCCAGGCTAAAGGTTTGTTAGAAAGATTTACTGCCGGCAGAGACATCTTCTCAGCTGAATTCGATTTAGTTATGGGTTTAGTTTTTGCAATAGGAGTTGCTTTCTGGCTTAGAAACCAAATTATCCCGGTAAAGCCTATAACAAATGCAATTATATACGCTATCTTTTTCATTTATATCACCTCATAACTAATTATTCCCCCTTTTGCAGCTACCATACATAAAAAAGGCCGCCAGGCGGCCTTAAAATCATTTTTTCCTCATATCCTCAATTAATTCTTTATATACGCGATCGATATTTTCGAGAAACTTCTCCTTACAATCGGCACAAACACACCAGCAAGCCCTGTCCTCTTTGTTTTCCTCAGTCAGCGTCAAGGTACACATTAACTCCGCATCTACCTCTCTCCCACAAAGTTCGCAGGACGAACACTTAAACATATTCTTCCCCCCATAGTTGTATTTTTTTATATTCTACCAGAGTTTGCCGTCTAAAAACAAGTGATAATTTTCGAAAAACCTATTGACATTTACATTGTCATGTAGTATCTTATCAAGTGTCCTCGCCACGCGGTGAACTCAAATGGCGTCTTGACAACATAAAAGATTGATGCTAAGATATTTTCCAGTGAAATGGAGCCGTGGTCTAGTCTGGTCTAGGATGCCTGCCTGTCACGCAGGAGGTCGCGGGTTCGAATCCCGTCGGCTCCGCCAGTTTCAAATCATGCCACGGTAGCTCAGTTGGTAGAGCAGAGGACTGAAAATCCTCGTGTCGGCGGTTCGATTCCGTCCCGTGGCACCAGCATGCGGAAGTGGCTCAGTGGTAGAGCATCGCCTTGCCAAGGCGAGGGTCGCGGGTTCGAATCCCGTCTTCCGCTCCAGTCTTTGCGGAGAGATGGCCGAGTAGGTCGAAGGCGGTCGCCTGCTAAGCGACTATACGGGCTAAAACCCGTATCGAGGGTTCGAATCCCTCTCTCTCCGCCACTAGCGCCCGTAGCTCAGTGGATAGAGCGCAGGTCTCCGGAACCTGGCGCGTAGGTTCGATTCCTACCGGGCGCACCATAGTATGGGTGTAAAATATGCCACTATAGCTCAGTAGGTAGAGCGCATCCTTGGTAAGGATGAGGTCACCGGTTCAATCCCGGTTAGTGGCTCCACTCTATCACCTGCCGAAGTGGCGGAATTGGCAGACGCACCAGACTCAAAATCTGGCGTGGTTACCCCACGTGCGAGTTCGAGTCTCGCCTTCGGCACCAGTTTTAATATGGCAGTGTAGCTCAGGGGCTAGAGCAATCGGTTCATACCCGATGTGTCGTAGGTTCGAATCCTACCACTGCTACCAGCATGCGGAAGTGGCGGAACCGGCAGACGCGCACGTTTGAGGGGCGTGTGGGGAAACCCGTGAGGGTTCAAGTCCCTCCTTCCGCACCAACATGGTGACCGTCGCCAAGTGGTTAAGGCACAGGGTTGTGGCCCCTGCATGCGTGGGTTCGACTCCCATCGGTCACCCCATCTTATGCCGGAGTGGCGGAACAGGCAGACGCACGGGACTTAAAATCCCGCGGGCCAAAAGCCCGTACCGGTTCAAGTCCGGTCTCCGGCACCACCCCTTCCCTCTTACCTAAACTGCGAAACCCCTGCCGGATAAGCAGGGGCTTTTAATATATTGCTTAATGAAAGAAAGCGGCTACAAGGCCGCTTTTTCTAATTAAGGGCAACAGTCACAGGGCTGGCTAAAGCCCGCACAGCCACCGGGCTGAGTGGGCTCTGGTAGTTCAATGCACTGTTCAGTACATACTGGCAGGCAAACGATAGCATTTGCATCGGCTTCAGCAAAGATCTTCTTTTGAACTTCGACATGAATAGCATTGACAGGAGCATTATTAATTTGAATTACTGTAAATACAGCTTTACAACAACGTATATCTTCGATTATGCCACATACATTAAATTCTGGTGGGGTACAAACAATACAGCCGCCTGGCACAACATTGGCTGGTATGCAGACAGTAACGTTAAATGTACCAGTTGCCATTCCAATTCCACCAGAATAAGTAAACACGACTGTAACCGTATACTGTACTTTTAAACAAAACTCTAACCCATCATAAGTCGCTTCAGTAACGCTGACATTGGCAACTCCACAGTGAATTGGACAGGCATCATCAGGAATTGGCTGTCCTTCATTAAATGTTGTCAAATCATGTTCATTACACTCACATCCCCGGGCCCAGGCACATACTTTCCGCATAATGACCGGGATACACTGAGTAGCTGGAACCTGACGTTCGCTCATTATATATACCTCCTTTTGCCTAATCACTCGTTCCTATACCAAAATATGCTGGAAAAAAAGAAAAGTGCCGCCTAACAGCAGCACTGTTAAAAATGCACCCCGTTCCCATTTATTCCTGGGCAAAATGCTCGGTAAACATCATGCCATAGGGACCGCCTTTAATGATCCCTACACCATAGTGAGTATATTTAGGATTGAGAATATTGGCCCTGTGGCCAGCACTATTCATAAAATTATTATGGGCTCTCTCCGTAGCCCAGGTACCTGCTATGTTCTCCCCTGCTGCCAGATATTTCACGCCAACGGCCCCCATCATGGCCCATGGAGCGCCATATACAGGTGAGATATGGCCAAAATAGTTGTTTTTAATTAAATCGAGACTTTTTAGCCGGGCGGTAATCGTCAGACGATAATCGAATTTTAGCGGGGCAATCCCTACTTTCACCCGTTCTTGATTAATTAACTCCAGGAGTTTTTGTTCATCCTGGGTTAGGGGATAAAGTACCCTGGATACATCCAGCTTACTCCCTGCTGGTGCAAGAAAACCGTTATTTGCTTGTGTTACTGCTGGACTAGGAACAGTATTTTGCACAATCGAAGGTGCAGGAACAGCAGCGTTATTCTGATTAATTAAGTACGAAATAACCCTGCTATCAGCAACCCCATTAGGATAAACTCCCATTTGTTTTTGAACTGCTTTTACAGCAAGATAGGTAGTAAAGTCAAAATATTCATCAGGGGTTTTGGTGAAAAAGCCTTTGTCCACTAATAATTGTTCCAGAACTTTTATTTCCGGTGCATTTTGATAGATGCGATAAGGTGCATTGGCCGTTAAAATTTCCAAATCATTAGCCCAGGCTACTGAGGAAAACATAAGCAGGCTTATCAAGATTGCTACGATTAATTTACTAATTTTTTTCATAAAATACCCCTCCTTAATGTATGTTTTATATATTCTTCATCAAGGAGGGGATTCCTTTCAGTAATTTTTAGCAGCAAAGGTATTGAATTGCCAGTTGAATCTCGGGCTGCTCAGAAAGGGATTGAATTTTTTCCCACTGGTCTTCACCCTCCACCCAGGGAACAAGGAAAACGGGTATATTGCTTAAATGTTCTTTAATATATTGTTTGTTCATTTCAGCTAGTTCTTGATTGCTAGGCGTGGCTCCTGAAAGTATGATCGCTGCTACTTCTAGCTGTCTATTTTGTATCGCCTCCACTGTTAAGAGAGTATGGTTAATCGTCCCAAGGGCTGCTCTTCCGATAACAATCACTGGAGCTTTCAACTCACTGGCCCAATCAGCGACCAGTTGCCCGGGAAAATAAGGTACCAGCCATCCCCCTGCCCCTTCCACAAATAATATATCAAACTTACCTCGTAATTTGTCGATTTCGTTGATTATTTCCATTTTATCTATGAATGCTTCATGCTTATTGATAGCAAAAGCAGGAGCAATTGCTTCCAAAAAACTGTAAGTTAGGATTTCTTGCCCTTCCAAACCGGAAATTCTAGTGAGTATGCCGGCATCACTTGCTGACCACTCATCAACCCCGGATTGCAATGGTTTATATCCTCCTGCTTCCATCCCCCTTTTTCGCATTGCCCTAATCAGGCTAGCGGTAATTAAAGTTTTGCCGACTTCGGTATCTGTCCCGGTTACAAAAAACACTTTCCCCATTATATCACCCCTATCTGTTTCCCCGACTCATAAAGGGCTTGCAACAGCATCTCTATATCGCTGTCACTATGAGTCGCCATCAAAGTCACGCGCAACCGACTGCTGCCATCTGGTACAGTTGGTGGTCTCACTCCAGGAGCAATAATACCTCTCTTAAACAGTTCCCGGGCCAACTGCATGGTCTTGGCTGAGGAACCGATAATAATAGGTATAATCGGTGTAATGCCATCTGGGACATCGTAACCCAGCTTCCTTATCTGGGCTCTGACTTCTATCGCCAGATACCGTAATCGATTGCGGCGCCAGGCCTCGACTTTAATTAGTTTCACAGCCTGCAAAGCCGCCCCTACAACGGCTGGAGGTAAGGCAGTGGAAAAAACGAAAGAGCGACATTTATTGATTAGATATTCCTTTACAATGTTTCTTGTAGCCACAAATCCTCCCTCAGCAGCCAGGGCCTTGCTTAAAGTACCCATATGTAACAAAACCTCTTCCGGTGAAAGGGAATATTCTGCCACCGTTCCAGAACCATCAGGCCCCAAGACCCCGGTACCGTGGGCGTCATCTACCATTAACATGGCTCCATATCGCTGACAGCTCTTGACAATCTCAGGCAAAGGGGCTAAATCACCGTCCATACTAAAAACTCCATCAGTAACAACCAGTATCCGTCTGTACAACTTATAGTTCTCTTTTAGCAGCTGCTCCAGGTGTTTATAGTCATTGTGTTTATAAATAACTACCTTAGCCTTACTCAACCGGCAGCCATCAATTATACTGGCATGATTGAGTTCATCACTTATAATCAAGTCTTCTTTTCCTACCATGGTAGAAATAATCCCTATATTGGCCATATAACCTGTACCAAAAAGCAAAGCATTCTCCTGCTTTTTTAACTCAGCCAGAGCCTGTTCTAGTTGTCCCTGCAAAGCATTGGCTCCATAAAGCAGCCGGGATCCACCTGTACCAGTACCATACTGGCGTACAGCCTCCTGACAGGCATTGACTACTTTCTCCTCTGTTGTCAAACCCAGATAGTTATTAGAACAAAAGAGCAGTTTTTCGCCATCAGCAGTCTGCACATGCGGTTGGGCAGCACTATAAAGGGGTTTAATCTCTCTGTATAATTCCCTCTCTCTAAGTAAGGCTAGTTCTTGCTCTATCCATTCCATTCACATCATCTCCTAGCCTTCAGTAACCTGAATGATACTGGCCTTTATAATTTCTAACATCTCCTGCAGCTGTTCATCATTGGAGACCAGTGGCGGCATAAAAACGATATTGTTGCCTAAAGGTCTAGTAATCAGACCCTTTTTTCGTGCTGCCAAACAGGTTTTAATTCCCATCTTCTCCTGCCAATCATAGGGTTCTTTCGTCAGTTTATCCCGAACCAGTTCAATCCCAACCATCAGACCCGCCTGTCGGATATCCCCGACATGGGGCAGTTCATTGAATTCGGCCAAGACCTTTTTAACTACTCCAGCTTTTCTTGCTGCTTCAGTTACCAAATTATGCTTTTTCAGTAATTCCAGGCTGGCCAGGGCCACAGCACACCCCAACTGATTTCCTGTATAGGAATGGCCATGGAAGAAGGTTTTCATTTCAGCATAGTCACCATAAAAAGCGTCATAGACTTTTTGGGTAGCCAGGGTTACAGCTAAAGGCATATACCCACCTGTCAGGCCTTTGGAAATGGCCATCAAGTCAGGGGACACACCATCATGATTAACTGCCCACAGTGCCCCGGTACGCCCAAATCCGGTGGCAACTTCATCGCAAATCATTAAAACATCATATCGATCACATAATTCCCTTACTTTTTTCACATAACCGGGCGGCTGAGTGATCATACCAGCAGCTCCCTGAATTACGGGTTCAATTACACAACCTGCCAGTTCATGGGCATGTTCGGCAAAAGCTTTTTCCAGAGCCTGTTCACATTCCTTCTCGCATTGACCAGCCTTTGCTCCAAAGGGGCAACGGTAACAATAAGGAGCAGCCACCTTTATCGTAGGAAATAACAGGTCCCTGTACGTGCCATGGTATAGATCAATTCCCCCCACACTAACAGCTCCAATGGTATCACCATGATAAGCATTCATCAGGGTTAGAAATTTGTTTTTCTCCGGTCTTGGATTTGGACACTGCCGCCAGTAATGAAAGGCCATTTTCACCGCAACTTCGACAGCAGTAGAACCATTATCGGAGTAAAAAACCTTGACTAAACCTGGAGGAGCAATTTCCACCAGTTCGCGAGCCAGCAGGGTTGCTGGAATATTACCATAACCCAGGTAACTACTATGGGCGATCTTCCCTAATTGATCAATAATAGCATCATTCAGCTCTTTTACATTATGTCCATGAATATTAACCCAGATAGAGGAAAAAGCATCATAATACTCCCGACCTTCGGTATCGTACAGCTTTACTCCTTCCCCTCTGGCAACTATTATAATCTCTTCTTCCAGCCAGTCCTTCATTTGGGTAAAAGGATGCCAGACATACTGTTTATCCCACTGAGCCAGTTGATCATAGGAATAGGTCATTGCACTACTCCTCCTTTTGCAAAATCGGTACGCCTCCAATCAAGCAGGGTACTTCTCGAAGCCAGTGTAGCACTGACTCTATCTGCTCCTCTTTCTCGATCCAGAATACCCTGCCTCCTCCTTTTCCTATGGGCTTAAAGTTAGGCAAACGACAATATCCCAATCTGGATGAAGCTACATAGCCGGTGGTATATTCAGGGTTATCAGACCAGCACAGTTCCGCCACTATCCCCGGACAGGCATTTACTTTACTGGCCAGAGCCAGGGCCTCGCTTAACCGCGTGTTAATCAGGCCAGCGCAGGTGAGCATTTCCCGTAACTGCTGATAAGTTATCTGGTTCCAGCCAAATTTGGTCGCCCTGACATTTTCCCTTACAACCCGGTTAGAGTCCAGTGCTACCACCCAGGCTCCCCGTATATCCTGAGGAGGATTTTCCAGCAGCTGAAAGGCGGAGTTAATCTGTCGCTGTGTAATTCCGTTTCGGCCCAGCAATTCAGTTGCGAGTTTTCGAGCATCAACCGTAGTTGCAGGGTAAAATAACTTAACTGGCAGTAGCGAAACTTCTTGTACTCTTTCATCAATTTTTTCAACAGTAATCTGAAGAAAGTCCCATTTCCCTTTTTCATGGTTACTGGCTTTTTGCCAGAAGTAAAAAAGGCGGTCTTCAATTTCTGTTTCTGGCACCAGATCTTCAGCTCCGGATATGTGCCTTCCGCCCTTTTCATGAGGCCCTCCAGCAGCTGCCCGCATACGAATTGAATACCAGTTCATCAGAGGTTCACCTCAGATTTTCAGGCCTAAATCCTTGATCATCTGCAAATCCGTTTCTACTTCTCTGCCCTGGGTTGTCAGATAGTGACCAATCAGCATGCCGTTCAAGCCCGCCATCAGCCCCAATGCTTGCATGTCCCGCAAATTCACTTCCCTGCCACCGGCATATCTAATGTTTTTGGTCGGTAAGATAAAGCGGAAAATGGCAAAAGTTTTAATTACCTCTAAGGGTGACATAAGGGGTCGTCCTTCCAGTTTGGTGCCTTTAATAGGATTGAGAACATTAATGGGTATAGCGTCTACATCCAGTTCTTTTAATGTAAAAGCAAATTCAATTCTCTGGGCCATCGATTCCCCCATACCGATAATGCCTCCACAACAAACTTCCATCCCCGCCTTTTTTACATTTTTAATGGTAGCGATTCTCTCTTCATAAGTATGAGTAGTGACAATTTGGGGGAAGAAACTGCGAGCTGTTTCCAGATTATGATTATAACGGGTAACCCCAGCTTCCCTGAGCATCTGGGCCGCCTTTTCGCTTAATGTACCCAGGCAGGCACAAAGTTGTAAACTGATTTCTTGACGCAACCGTCTATAAATATCCAGTATCTTTAAGAAGAGCGGATCATTTTCATCCATTCCCAATCCAGCTGTAACCAAGTCGAAGTGGTGAGCACCAGCTGCTTCCATTGCTTTAGCTTTGGCAATTATCTCTTCTTCATTGAGCATCTCTACCGGAGTAATGTTGGTATGATGATGGGCAGATTGAGCACAAAAGGCACAGTCCTCTGAACATCTTCCGGTTTTTACGCTGATGATAGAACAGAGATCCACCTTATCCCCGGCGAACTTTTCCCTGATTTTGGCTGCCATGGCAGCCAGTACTTGAATGTCTGCCCCTTCTGCCCGGGCAAGTTCCATCGCTTCCTCAAAAGAAATTTCCTGACCATCTAATACCTTTTTGGCTAATTCAATAATCCGGTTAAACATCCAAGAACCCTCCCTTTCTCTTTACTGTTATATTAAAGGGTGAAACCGGATATGTCAACCTGTTTTCAAAATATAGTTAACAAAAAACCACCCGCCGAACTGCGGGTGGTAAAAGCTTATCTTCCTTTTCTTTCGAAAGGCTCCCCTAGAGCTGCAGGCGGGGTGGCCCGGCCGATAACTCCAGCTAGAGCAATCATAGTGATGATATAAGGTGTAATCTGGACCAATTCGGTCGGGATAGAATAACCTTGCAAGCGTTGCTGCAAAGTATCAGTAAAGCCAAATAATAAACTGGCCCCAAAAGCACCAAAGGGTGTCCATTTACCGAAGATCAGGGCTGCCAGAGCTATAAAGCCACGACCAGCAGTCATGTTCTTAACAAAAACATTCAGCTCCCCGATGGAAAGGCTGGCTCCTGCCAATCCAGCCAGAGCACCACTGATAATAACAGCGATATAGCGAATTTTAGGAACACTAATACCCAGTGTATCAGCAGCTTTGGGATATTCCCCTACCGAACGCAATCTTAAACCGAAAGGAGTATAGTACAGCAAATAATGAGTAACTACAAGTACAATTAAACCGAAGTAAACGACAGGGTTAAAAGGTCCCCAACTGGGCAGCTTATTAACCTGCGGAGTTGTCCCTGCTACATTGAAAATTACCTGGAGCAGAAATAGAGTCGCCCCAACCGCTAGCAAATTTATAGCTGTACCGCTAACAACCTGGTTTGCCCTATATTTAATAGAAACAACAGCATGAATCAGGCCCATGATAGCCCCTACCAGAACAGCGCCGAACAGACCAATCCAGGCACTACCGGTAAAATAAGAGAACACTACTGCTGCAAAGGCACCTGAGAGCATCATACCTTCCAGGGCGATATTTACAACCCCGGAGCGCTCAGAGTAAAGGCCTCCTAAAGCTGCAATCAACAAAGGGGTCGCCGCTATTAATGTCGCTCTAATGATATCCCAAATGGTAGTCAAGTCCATTAGGCTTCGCCTCCCTTTAGCTTCGGCAGGAAGCTTCTTACAATCTGATCAGCAGCAACAAAGAAGATTATAATGGCTTGAATTACAACGATCAGGTCAGCAGGTACTCGTGTTGCCATATTCATGTATTGGCCACCATTCGCCAGAGCTCCGAAAAGCAGGGCAGAAAACAATACTCCTACCGGGTGATTCTTGCCCAGCAATGCTACTGCAATCCCCTCGAAACCATAGCCAGGCGAGAAATTGGAAATATAGGCCCGGTGGAAACCGAGTACCCGTTCAGCTCCGGCTAAACCAGCCAGTACGCCAGAAATAGTCATGGCAAGGATAATCATTTTCTTAACATTGATACCACCATATTCAGCAGCCAGGGGGTTCAAGCCTACCGCTCTAATTTCATAACCGGTTACAGTCTTCCAGAGCAAATACCATACCACCACCAGAGCCACCAGAGCTAAAAAGAAACCCACATTCATCTTAGAACGAGTCCAGTTGTTGGTCAGCTCCTGGATTGTAGCTAACGCTGCCGAAGGGGCAACATCAGGAGTACGGGGGACCTGTCCGGGAGCCTGAAAAATTTTTACATAATAGGCAGCAATACCGTAAGCAATATAGTTCATCATAATGGTATTAATAACTTCATGCACACCCAGTTTCGCTTTCAAATAACCGGGAATCGCCGCCCAGATACCGGCAGCAGCCATCGCTGCTAGAATTGCAACAATGGCATGAATAGGGCCAGGAAGAGAAATGGCAAAACCAACATAGGCCGCCGCTGCAGCAGCTATATACATCTGTCCTTCTACACCTATATTAAACAAACCGGTACGAAACGCAAATGCTACAGCTAAACCGGTAAAAATCAGCGGAGTAGAACGGGCCAGAGTGTTAAAGAAACGGTGTTTATCCCCAAACGCTCCCTGAATCAAAGCTCCATAGGCCTCCAGCGGATCTACTCCAATTGCCAGCATAATTACTGCGCCCACCAGTCCAGCTAGCAGGATTGCCCCAACTGGTACCAGCCATTCTAGAAACCGCTTCATTGCAGCCCCTCCTTTACGCCTGCCATCAAGAGACCAAGTTTTTCTTCGCTGGCATCTTTGGCATCAAGTATATCCATGATTTCACCCTCAAACATTACTGCAATTCGGTCACTCAAGGCCAGAATCTCCTGCAGTTCAGCAGAAACCAGCAAAACGGCAGCACCATTATCCCTTGCTTCGATAATCCTCTTATGAATGAATTCAATCGCACCGATATCCACACCACGGGTAGGTTGGGCAGCAATCAACAATTCGGGATTTTGATAAAACTCCCGCGCAATAATTACTTTTTGCTGGTTTCCTCCGGAAAGAGACCTGGCCATAGCCTGTGGCAGACGGGGCCGCACATCAAAGGCTGGAATAAGGTTTTCGGCATGGGCCTGAACAGCTTTTTCATTTATACCATACCAGGCAGAAAAAGGAGCCCGGTGCTGATAGCCCAGGATCAAGTTATCGGCAATAGTATAGTCCAATTCCAAGCCTCTTTTATGCCTATCTTCAGGTATGTGGGATATACCTGCATCTTTCACTGCCCGGGGAGATTGATTGGTAATCTCCTGCTCCTTAAAGAATACTTTACCATTGGTAGCCTTTCTTAAACCGGTAATAACTTCGATAAGTTCAGTCTGGCCATTACCGGCAACACCAGCAATACCCAGTACTTCGCCTTTTTTCAGCTCGAAAGAAATTCCTTTTAAGGCAGGTAATTTCCTATCATTCAGCGCTTCCAGATTTTCAACTCTGAGAATAGTCTGTCCAACTTTTGCCTCAGTTTTAGGCACTTTCAGGATTACTTCCCGGCCCACCATCATGCGGGCTAATTCATTTTGATTGGTCTGGGCAGTGGCAACCGAGCCAACAGTACGTCCAGCCCGTAGAACGGTAACATTATCGGTAATTTCAATAACTTCATTGAGTTTATGAGTAATAAAGATAATGGTTTTACCCTGAGCAGTCAGGTTTTTCATGATCCGGAACAATTCCCGCACTTCCTGGGGAGTTAAAACAGCTGTCGGTTCGTCCAGTACCAGTATTTCCGCTCCCCGATAAAGGGCCTTGATAATTTCAACCCGCTGTTGCATCCCTACGGAGATATCCTGTATTTTGGCCTGCGGATCTACCAGCAAATTATATTGTTTGGAGATTTCTTCAACCTCGCGGATTGCTCTCTCCATGTTCAGCATAATGCCTTTTTTGGGTTCTGAACCCAGGACAATATTTTCCGTAACTGTAAGGGTTGGCACCAGCATAAAGTGCTGGTGAACCATACCAATACCCAGCTTAATAGCCGCAGTAGGGCTATCAATGGTGACTTTTTGTCCATTGAGCAATATTTCTCCGCTATCCGGTTGATATAACCCATAGAGAATACTCATCAGGGTGGACTTACCTGCACCATTTTCTCCAACCAGAGCGTGGATTTCCCCTTTTTTTATCGCCAGGTTTACATTATCGTTAGCGATAACTCCAGGGAACTTCTTGGTAATATTACGCATTTCCAGAATATAGGTCATAGAGCTGCCTCCTTCGCTAAAGAGGGTGCTGTTTGGTAACAGCACCCTCTCTCCTATTCATTTACTTGGCAGTTGGGTCTTTGACAGTGATTTCGCCTTTTGCAATCTTTTCTTTAGCATCATTTACAGCTTTTACAACATCATCAGGAATAGCTTTCTTCATATCTTCGATTTTCTTGATAGCAGCGGCATCATTTTTAACCCCTTCTTTTTCAACGGGCTCAACGTTGCGCAGATCGGTCAGGCCAACGCCATCTTCTTTTACACCGAAAACTTTATTACCAGCGGTGAACTTGCCATCCAGAGTGTCTTTTACTACCTGGAAGACAGCCACGTCTACCCGCTTCAACATAGAAGCCAGGATAGTACCAGGTTTAATCCAGTTCTGGTTGGAGTCTACACCAATAGCGAATTTGCCCTTTTCAGCCGCAGCCTCAAATACCCCTTGACCAGTACCACCAGACGCATGGTAAATAATGTCAGCACCATTGTTGAACTGGGTAGTTGCCAGAGCTTTACCTTTTACAGGGTCATTGAAAGCCTCACCAGTTGTACCAGCGTAAGCGGATTGTACTTTTACATTTTTGCCAAAGTTTTTGTTAACATATTCTACCCCTTGCCTGTAGCCTTCTTCAAACTTGTGAATCAAGGGGAAGTCAGCACCACCAACAAAACCGACATTACCGGTTTTTGACATCATAGCAGCCAGAACGCCAGCCAGGAAGGAACCTTCATGCTCCTTGAAAGTCAAAGAAGCTACATTGGGCTTGTCTACTACTTCGTCAATCAGAGCAAATTTTACATCTGGAAATTCAGTAGCGACCTTTTCCAAAGAGGTCTTCATCAAGAAGCCGACACCGATAACCAGATCATAACCGTTTTCGGCCAGGAAGCGCAGTGCTTCTTCATCAGAAGCCATTTCTTTGGGTTCAATGTATTTATATTCGATACCCAGTTCTTGTTTGGCTCTTTCCAAACCAGCAATAGCAGCGTCGTTAAAAGATTTATCACCTTTACCACCAGTAGACAGTACGATCCCTACTTTGATGCCTTTTGCTTTTGGAGCTTCTCCGGTAGGTGCTTTTTCTTCAGTCTTCTTGGCACAACCAACGCCGACCAGAGAAACTGCCATAATCATGATGGCCAGCAACAGCAAGGAACGGTGCTTACGGAACAGCTGATACATTTTAATCACACATATCCCTCCCAAATTTTTAAGGTAATTCCGGAACCACACATGCAATCGTTTGCGCTCCTCTCGCCTCCCTTCAAACAGTTGAAGAAAAGAAATAATTATTTTCTTTTTCTGATAACCTTAAAGTTGAAGAAATCAGGGCGGAAATAGTTTTCACAGTAAAATATCGGGACCCCGCTACGATCAAAGTGAATTTGTTTTAGTAATAGTAAGGGACTGTTTTTGCGAATGTGCATGAGCTTGGCCATGTTTTCGTCTGCATTTATCGGTACAATTTGAGCTATCGCCTGTTCTATGTAGATACCCAGTTGAGATTCCAGCAAGCTAAAGAGTGAACCATCCCAGCTGGCATTCTCAGGCAAGCGTTCTGTATATATTTTGGGAATGTAGTCGATACAATATACTGCCACCTTATTATCCGCTGTTCTAAGGCGGGAAAGCTTGAGTAGCTCTGCGCCCACAGGTAAATTGAGGGCTTCGGCCATGCTTTTATCGGCTTGAGCTTGTTCCAGTCCAACTATAATAGAGCCTGCTTTCTGGCCTAATTTTTCAATGCTTTCTGTGACACTGAAAAGCTCCTCAATCCCTCGTTCTACCAGGGCCCGGGGCTGATTAACAAAAGTCCCAATTCCCTGTTTTCGGGTTAATACCCCTTCTTCTTCCAAAACTCGCAAGGCTTCTCTTAGAGTAGCCCTGCTCACTCCGAATAAGCGGGCTAATTCCGCTTCAGGAGGTAACTGTTCTCCTGCCTGGTAGCTACCATCAGCAATCATTTTTTCCAGTCTTTCTTTGACCAGCAAATATAGCGGTCTATTATCCTGTCTAACCTGCATAATGTTATCCCCCTGTTCCGCCTGACTGACGTTAGAGGTCAGACATCTGATTTTATTTTAATATGACTTTGGCTATTTGTAAACTATTTTTTTAGAGAATCCAAAAAATTATCCAGCTGCTCTTTCGAAAGCAAGACGGTGCGCGGCTTACTGCCCTCGTGAGGTCCTACCACACCAATCTGTTCCAGTAAGTCCACTAACCGGGCTGCCCGGGCATATCCCACCCTCAGACGCCGTTGTAGCAAAGATGCTGAGGCCTGACCATGCTCAACTACCACCCTGACTGCCTGAGGTAACAGATCATCGTCTATATTCTCCGGGCCCGCTGTTGTGTCTTCCGGTAAATTGATTACCTCTTCATTAAAAATCGGAGCTCCCAGAGTTTTCAGGTGACTAACAATCAGTTCTATCTCCTCTTCTCCAATATAGGCGCCCTGAACCCTAATCGGCTTATTGGCTCCAATCGGATAATACAGCATATCCCCTCGCCCCAGCAGTTTTTCCGCCCCGGCCATATCCAGAATAGTCCGGGAATCGATCTGGGATGAAACAGCAAAGGCGATGCGTGAAGGAACATTCGCCTTGATTAAACCGGTAATAACATCCACAGAAGGCCGCTGGGTAGCAATTACCAGATGAATACCAGCCGCCCGTGCCATCTGAGCGAGGCGACAAATAGCATCCTCTACATCGGCAGGCGCCACCATCATCAAGTCAGCCAGCTCATCAATAATTACAACGATATAGGGCAATGGTTTCTGGTTTTGTTTTTGCAACCAGTTGTTGTAGCCTTCGATATTTTTTACTTTGGCCTCAGCGAAACTGGTATAGCGTTTTTCCATTTCCATTACCGCCCAGCGCAAGGCACCTGCAGCTTTTTTTGGATCCGTAACCACTGGAGCCAGCAGATGCGGAATGCCATTATAGATGGATAATTCCACCATTTTAGGATCAATCAGCATGAACTTGACTGTTTCTGCCCCCGATTTATATAGAATACTGGTAATAAGACTATTAATGCAGACAGATTTTCCTGAGCCCGTAGAACCAGCTACCAAAAGATGGGGCATCTTGATCAAGTCAGCCACCACCGGTTGACCAGCGATGTCCTTCCCCAGAGCCACAGTGAGAGGCGATGGACTGTTCTTAAACTGAGGACTTTCAATTACTTCTTTTAAAAACACAGGGGCAGGAGTTTTATTGGGCACTTCAATTCCTACTGCTGCCTTGCCGGGGATGGGTGCTTCAATTCTCACCTGTGCTGCTGCCAGGGAAAGGGCAATATCATCAGCCAGGTTGACTATCCGGCTAACTTTAATTCCAGGGGCAGGTTGAATTTCGTAACGGGTGATAGTTGGGCCTACGCTGACCTGCTGAACTTTTGCCTTTACCCCGAAGTTATCCAGGGTTTGTTCTAGCAAAGCAATATTTTTATTAATTTCATCCTCTGACAGGGTGAAATTGCTATTTGCTGGTGCTCGTAACAATTCGATATCCGGCAAGGCCGCACTTTCAGCTCTTTTGCTGTCTGTGTCAATTTCTGCAGTAATGATAGGTTCAGGCGGATTGCTAACAACCTCTGTTCTTACCAGAACCTGCTCTTTTTCTGCAAACTTTACTTTAGTACTCGTTCTGGTCCTGGTTTTTCCTTCTTCTCTGGGCTTCTGGCGGGATGAAACTAATCTGGTCATTATTCCTGTTAAAACTTCCTTTGTCCTGGAATAGAGCCAGCGTAGCCCGCTGCTGGCCGAAACTTCTGAAATTATTAATACCCCTGTCAAAAATAAAGAAATGATAATAACATAACTACCAGCCTTACCAAAAAGTTTCAGCAAAATCCAGCTAAAAGCTGCTCCCAGAAGTCCTCCTCCAAGCCCACCGCTGGCATAAGCAAAAAACCCTTCCGCAGGAATATCCATATGCAAATAGGCTAAAACGCTAAGCAATACCAACCCGGCGCCAGTAAGCCTCTTCTGCCATGCCGCCTGAGCCCAGTAAAACAGGCGATAAAAACCAATATAAAATAAAAAAAAGGGAAAAAACCATACACCTTCACCGAACAAGGAAAAAAGAAACTTGCGCATATAGATGCCCAGCAGGCCAATTTGGGCAGCGGATTTTTCTAAAATAATCAAAAAAGTTAAAATAGCCAGGGCTATCCATCCTATCCCCTTAAGCTCGTTTTTAAATCTCGTACTGGTTTGGCTTGGTTGTACCTTAGGCACACAATCACCTCCAACTGGAGTTTATTTATTCCACACCCCTCCGCGGTTTTCCTGCAAAGAAAAACCCCCAATGAGGGGGATTAAAATTTGCCAAACCACTGGGCAATCACTATGCTGATCCCTAAAAACCAGGTGTAGTAGGAAAAATATTTTAGACTCCGGTTCTGGATCAAGGCTATCATCCAGCGCACAGCTAGATACCCTGAGATAGCTGCCAGCAAGGTTCCGGCCAGCATCGGCCCTATTTCCATCCCCGCCTGATTTATCCCAGTTTTAGCTAAATCCTTCACCTGCAATACTACTGCTCCTAAAATGGCAGGAATAGATAAAAGGAAAGAGTAGCGAGCAGCAGCATTTCGTTTTAAACCGACAAATAGAGCTCCCGCAATAGTAAGTCCTGAGCGGCTAATAGCTGGAAGGATAGCAACACCCTGTAACAGACCTACTACAATCGCGTCAAAAATAGTCATATCATCCAAGCGTTTATAGCCCTCGCGAAATCTTTCAGCCAGCCAGATAACCAGACCGGTGGCAATGAACTCATAACCCAGAGTACTGCCACTGGCAAATAATTCTTCAAAAAGATCCTTGAAAAGCAAAGCGATTATTACTGTAGGTAATGTTCCCCAGAAGAGCAACCAGGTTAGCCGTTGCCAAGGTCGTCGTAATAAGGAAATAATATCTTCCCAAAAATAAACAACTACGGCTACAAGGGTGCCCAGGTGCAATAATGTATCCAGTAATAAGCCAGCTTCCTTAATACCCATCAATTTTTGCACTAGCACCAGATGTCCCGAGGATGATATGGGAAGAAACTCTGTTAACCCTTGAATAATACCTAGAATAATAGCCTCAATATAACTCATTTTCCTGCCTCCCAGTCTAATAATGACATTACTTTGTTATTATAACAACAATCACCCCCTTTAGCAATTAGCTAAAGGGGGATCAACCAACCTTCCGGGAGCAAAATTAGGGTTAAGATAGTCATCCAGGTTAGTACTAATTATTCGATAGACTTCAATTTTCCCATCCCGTAGCCTACCCTGCAGGATAAGATCTCCATATCTATACTCATTTACATCGCTTAAAAAAGAATAGTCAACAGGAAAAATTGCCTCTGGAGCAAGAGGAGTATATAATATCATTTAACTTCTGGCCTCCTTGATCATATCTTTTAGTTTAGCGAGGGCCTTACTTAATCCGCCTACCTCATCGATTAAACCAACTTCAACTGCCTCAGCCCCTATTAATACCGTCCCAATATCCCGGGCCAGTTCACCTGTTCGGAACATGAGCTCGCGAAATTTCTCGGGAGTAATCTTGGAATGTTTTGTTACAAATTTAACTACCCTATCTTGCATTTTATCCAGATATTCATAGGTCTGAGGAACCCCTATCACCAGTCCGCTCAAACGAATGGGATGAATGGTCATCGATGCCGTTTCTGCGATAAAGGAATATTTAGCCGCAACCGCTATCGGGGTCCCAATGCTGTGGCCTCCCCCAAGAACCAGGGATACGGTGGGTTTACTTAAACTTTCCACCATTTCAGCAATAGCCAGACCGGCCTCCACATCACCACCGATGGTATTCAATATTAACAGAATACCCTCTACTTCCGGGCTTTGCTCCAATGCCACCAACTGCGGTAATATATGCTCATACTTGGTGGTCTTATTTTGTGGAGGCAGCATCATATGTCCTTCGATCTGACCTACTATGGTAATACAGTGGATAGAACTTTTATTCACGGCGGGATTCTGGGGTTGTCCATATTCTTTTATTGGATTAAAAGTCTCTTTCCTGCTGGCTCCTGGTAAAGGCGCTGCCGGTTCAGGATTTACCGGTACTTCCGGTTCATTATCCTGGGTAAAGGTCTGTAAAGCCACGGCAGGCTCCCACCACTGCCAATGGTAGTTAGACATAAATTGCCCTCCTTTCTTCCTCTATGGTTTGCGATAAAAGCAAAAAAAATACACCTTCTGCTTGGTGGTAGTAAAAATGTAGATTTTTGTCGCTTTGTATACAGGATTTGCCAGCAGGAAATCAGGGAGATGCGAGGAATATGTCATAAAAAACCAGCAAGGGGGAGTTGTTTGTGAAAAAAGTCCTTATCTCTTTTTTGTTTGTGGTGTTTTTATTGCCAGCGACGCTGGTCTGGGCCTGGGAGGACCATATCATCCTGGGTCGTACCTATGATGGGGAGGTGGATACCACCCATACCATTCCCGGCTATTCCCTGGAGCAAATGCTGAAGTTTCTCTACTATGAGGCCAGCAATGTGGAAGAGATTCTGGCTATTGATGGAGTGCCCATCAGCAAGACTCCGTGGAAGAAGTACGGGGGGAAAATCAATCCAAAGGTGAAAAAGCCCGACCCTATCGATACGACTCCACGGGATAAGAGTATACCGATTATAATTAATTTGACAGACGGGCGATCTGTGTTTTTTCCTGATCAAAAACCCTTTTTGAAAAACAGCCGCGTCTACATTCCCGTACGACCGCTTGCAGAAATGCTTGGTGCTCAGGTTATATTTAATATGAATACTAAGGAAGTTACTATAATAAAAAATGAAACAGTTGTTGTTTTTACCCTGGGATCGAAAAAATATTTGATTAATAATCAAGAAAAAAACATGGATGTAGTACCATTCATAATCAATAATAGAACGGTTTTGCCTGTTCGTTATATTTGTGAAGCCTTTGGCCATGAAGTAGAATGGAATGAAAACTCCTATACAGTATGGATTGAGGTGAGAAACAAGTGATGTTTCTCAATACAAAAAAATTCCTTTGTTTTATAATTTTTTTCATAATATTGATTCCCTCAAATGTGCGGGCAGCTATTCCTAAAGATAGTGTTATGTTTGGATTTAATTATTTTCGTAACAGAACAACTGATGACCCCACCTTTCCGCCCATTACCACCCAGTGGCAGGTGCAGCTGGCGCCAGCGGGTAAACCAGGGGAACCACCTATCCTGGGCCAGCCGGTTATTCTCAGCCAGGAACAAAAAATCTACATCAAAGCGGGTCAGGAAATCCTGGCCTTAGACCTTAACAGCGGCCAGCTCCTCCAGCGCAAGCAGATTGAAACCACAGCCACCTTTCCTTCCATCTCCTCACCCACCTACAGGCAGGGCCGTCTTTTCTTTGGCACCAGAGCTAATGGCATCTATGCCCTTAGCAGCAATCTGGCCCAGACCCTCTGGCATCTGCCCCTGGAGAGCAAAGTTTCCTCCTCACCCCTGCTAGTGGACAACCTGGTCATCCTCGGGGCCACCGACCAGCACACCTATATCCTGGATCAGCATCAGGGTACCCAGGCTGGCAATTCCCCTATTTCCCAGCAAGGGGAAATCACCTCTTCCCCCTGCCTGTTTGGCAATGCTTTTGCTATCGGTGTGGATGGAACGGCTCTAAATGGCTCCGTCCAGGCCTATGACCTGCAGGGACGGCTGCACTGGACCTATAACACCAAAACCGGGGTACCGGCCTCCATTGCTACCGATGGCAGCTATCTTTACTTTTCCGATAAAAAAGGCCGCTTCTATGCCTTAAATGCTAGTACCGGCAAAAGGCAGTGGATGAATGAAAGTTTCTTTAAACCGGCCAATTTCATCAACAACTCCCCCGCCCTTTATCAAAACCGCCTCTATTTCGTTATTAACCAGTACAACGGCCAAAAAGCCAGAGTAGTTTGTCTCAACAGCACCAATGGCCTTCCCCTTGCCGGCTGGCTTCAGCGGGACCTGGCGGCGGATAGCTGGGTTTCGCCTATCATCTGGTCAGCTGCCAATTTGCTGCTGGTAGCAGATGACAGCGGTACTGTCTATGGCCTGGACCTCACAACCGGCCAGGAGCGGCCCTGGTATTATGACCGGCAACAGTGCAAGACCGTCAGCCGGGTTAACCTGGGAGCTCCGGTCACAGGGGAAATGGCTTTAGCAGGGGGATATTTGCTGGTAGCCACCCTGGATGGTAAGCTACACGCTTTCGGTAACCAGGACCTGCAAAACCTGATGGTCTCCGGTTTAACCAGCAGCAGCCAGGAGATAGAGAAAGGCAAGACCTATCAGACCCGGCTGCTGGTCAGTGCCCGCGATGTTAGCCGGCCGCTGACTACAAAACTGGAACTAAAGCTGGACGGTCAGACGGTGGCCAGCCAGAACCTGACCATGAGCCCCGGTGATGGCAGGCCCTGGCAGGAACGGGGTCGGACCGTGGAGGTGGAAATCCACTGGCAGGCTCCGGCTAATCTGCCGGAAAAGGATAGCTACACCCTGACCGCCATCGTCAACGGGGACCGTCAGGCCCACTGGCTCAACCAGAACCAGCCTTTTGTAGAAACCACCTATGCCGATAATACCACCAGCTTAAAGCTCAATGGTTCCCTGGTTAACCTTAGAATGCTCAGCTTATCTTACCCGTCTCCCATCAGTCCCGGACAGAGCTACCAGGGGACAGTACAGGTAGAAAATCAGGGTAGCCGCCCGTTATCGACAACACTGAAACTGACCCTTAACCAGCGTCAGGTAGCATTATTGCCTGTAACCCTGGTAGCGAAGGAAAAGAAGGCAGTCAGCTTTGCCATCAAGGCACCGGACACTACCGGTTCCTTTAACCTGACAGCCCGGATTAATCCTGATCGTCAGATTAAGGAGAAAAACTATCAGGACAACAGTTTGAGCAAGGCCATCCAGGTTCGTCAGGAAGTGAGGGAAGAACAGGGCCAGCTGACCGTCAGCGGCAGGGCGGAACCGGCCCAGATCAAAGCCGGACAGGTATTTGCCCTGGTGGTGGAAACGGCCACCACCCCTTATACCTGGGAAGAAACTGTTTATGAACAGCAGCCTGATGGCAGTGTTGTAGAAAAGAAAGTAAGACGAAGTCGGCCCTGTCCGGGAGCAAAATATGTACAGGCCCGCTTTCCTGATGGACAGCAGGTGCTGCTGGAACCGACAAATCCGGCCGGGACACCGGCTAACACCTGGCAATTGCCTGTTAATCCCCGGTCGAAAAACAAAGCTCGCATCCATTTCACTGATCCCTATTTACCGGATGGACTTTATCCGGTTACCATTATCGCTGGCGGGGCGGGGGATAATGGTAACCTTTCGGCCCGCACGGTGATAAAAGTGGTGATTAAGGGCAGTATACTGGAAGGAATTAAGAGCAGATTGACATATTGAAAAAAATCAAAAGAGGTCCCTTGCATTACATGCAAAGGACCTCTTTTCTTGTCTTAAAAAAGGCAAAATCGGCTTTGTTTATACTTCCATGATGATGGGCAAAATCATGGGTCTTCTCCTGGTCTTTTCATAAAGATATTTACCGATGCTGTCTCTAATTCCGGCTTTGATCGAAGCCCAATCAGCATTCCCTCTGACCTGGGTCTTCTCAATCGCGATCTTCACCTTCTCTTTGGCTTCTTCCATTAGCTTTTCCGCCTCACGGACATAGACGAAACCTCGTGAAACAATATCTGGACCTGCTACAATGGCACCGGTCTCTTTGTTCATTGTCACCACTACAATCAAAATCCCATCCTGGGCCAACTGTTTTCTATCCCGCAATACAATATTTCCCACATCGCCTACACCCAGGCCGTCAACCAGTACTTTACCGGCAGTGGTGCGACCTGCCACCCGTCCACTTTTGCGTGTAAACTCCAGCACCTGACCATTTTCAGCCACAAAGATATTGGCTTCATCCATTCCCATTTCTTTTGCCAGCTGGGCGTGTTTAATCAAATGGCGGTATTCCCCATGTACCGGGACGAAAAACTTAGGCCTAACCAGGTTGAGCATCAGTTTTAGCTCCTCCTGGCTAGGGTGCCCGGAAACGTGGATACCGGAGAACTTTTCGTAAATTACTTCCGCCCCTTGTTTAAACAGGCTATTGATTACACGGGAAACCATGCGCTCATTTCCAGGGATGGGAGTAGCTGAAATAATTACCGTATCACCTGGTAAAATTTCCACTTGACGATGGTCTGCATTAGCCATGCGGGTAAGGGCAGACATAGGTTCACCCTGGCTACCAGTGGTCAAAATCACAACCTCATTGGCAGGATAGTCGTTGATATCATCCAGATCAATCATGATATCTTCCGGATAAGTCAAATACCCCAGCTCTGTGGCAATATTAACAACATTGACCATACTCCGCCCTGAAACAGCAACTTTTCTGCCATATTTGTGAGCCGCATTAATTACTTGCTGCAGACGATGAACATTGGAAGCAAAAGTGGCAACAATTATCCGGTTTTTGGCATTCTGAAAGGTTTCATCGAAAGTCAAACCTACTGTCCGCTCAGACATGGTATAGCCAGGGCGTTCCGCATTGGTACTATCTGCCAGTAAAACCAGAACTCCCTGATCGCCAAGCTCAGCGAATTTATGAAAATCGGTTACTTCCCCATCAACAGGAGTTTGGTCAAACTTGAAGTCCCCGGTATGCACAATCACACCTAACGGAGTTCTAACCGCTATTGCTACCGCATCAGGTATGCTGTGGCTGACCCGGATAAACTCCACTTTAAAAGGTCCGATGGTCACACTGTCTCTGGGTTTTACTGCCACTAACTTGCACTGCCCTAAAATCCCCGCCTCTCTCAACTTTCCCTGCAAAAGCCCTAAAGTCAATCTGGTCCCATAAACCGGCACATTCAGTTGTTTCAAGACATAGGGTAAAGCGCCGATATGGTCCTCATGTCCGTGGGTGAGGACTATCCCCCTGACCATTTCCTTATTTTCCAACAGATAGGTGATATCCGGAATCACAAAATCAATACCAGGCATATCATCTTCAGGAAACATCAAACCTGCATCAATAACCAGAATGTTATCCTCATACTTTACTACCATCATGTTTTTGCCAATTTCCCCCAGACCACCCAGGGGAATTAATGTAATTTTACCCTTGGCCGCAGCCATGGATACACCTCCTGACTTTTCTTTCTCTGCCCATCTTTGTGCCAGGAGAAGCAATCTTTTACCTCAGGTGATTCCGGATATAAGCCGCCCTTGCCACTTCGTAACAATTATACAGGAAAGCCAGTTCATTTACAAGTATTCCCCAAGAAAAGAAAAAAATCCGGGGCACCCCGGTTATAGCAATTTTGCTATTGCTGCTTTTATTTCTTCAGTAGCAGGGACTAAAGGCAGGCGTACACTGCCAACCTGAAAACCTTTAAGAGCCATCGCAGTTTTTACCGGTACTGGATTGGTAGTAATAAACAACCCCTTAAAAACAGGTATCAGTTCCCGATGCAAGCTGGCAGCAGTTTCGATATTGCCAGCAAGATAGCTTTCAATCATTTTTTTCATCTGCAGGCCTACAATATGAGCCGCTACACTAACTACTCCATAACAGCCCAGGCTTAACATGGGTAAAGTCAGACTATCATCACCGCTATAGACACGGAAGTTTGCCGGAACCAGACGTAGCAACTGACTTGCCTGATCCAGGTTGCCGGAAGCCTCTTTAATAGCCACAATATTGGACACCTGAGCCAGTTCTGCCACCGTCTCCGGCAATAGATTGATTCCTGTTCTGCCCGGAATATTATAGAGCATAATGGGTAACCCAGTGGATTCTGCTACTGCCCGGAAGTGAGCTTTTAACCCGTTTTGACAGGGCTTATTATAGTAGGGAACTACCAGCATTACCCCATCTACACCCAGTTTTTCTGCTTCTTTGGTCAGAGCTATAGATTCTTTGGTATTATAGGAACCGGTTCCAGCAATAACCCGGGCCTTATTGCCCACCGCCTCCTTTACTGCCGCATAAAGCTTAATCTTTTCTTCTTTAGTAAGCGTAGGCGATTCACCAGTGGTTCCAGTCACAACTATGCCATCACTGCCGTTTTCGACCAGGTACTGGGCTATCTTCTGAGCCTCAGAGTAGTTTACTTCATCATTTTCTGTAAAAGGAGTAATCATGGCGGTTATCAACCTGCCAAAATCCATTAATGTTTCCTCCCTTCTTATTGGTCCAAATAAAACTCAGTATGCAAGGCCCGTATTGCCCTTTCCATATCCTGATTTTTGACCAGTACCCAGATGGAGGTATAGGAATCAGCGGATTGCAGGATATTGATCTGTTCTCGATAAAGGGCGCGGGCAATTGCAGCCATTACCCCGGGAATGCCAGTCATACCAGCACCTACCACAGCTACTTTAGCGCATCCAGGGGTGAGATAAACTTGATAACCTAAATTAGCTAAGATGCTATATGCTTTTTCCGCCAGGTCATCTTTTACAGTAAAAGCTACCATTTGCGGATCAGCATTTATGAAATCCACACTGATGCCAGCTTCCGCCATGGCATGGAAGATTTTGTATTGTTCAGTGATGCCGTTTTCCTGAGCAAGGACAACTTTAACCTGGGTAATTCCAGCAATATGAGCTATCCCGGTAATCATTCGCTCTCGTTTAACACCATTATTGCCCTGAGCCTCCTGGTTACCAGTTACCAGTGTCCCCGGATGTTCGGAAAAAGTATTTTTAACCCAGATTGGGATGTTTTTTTGCATAGCAATTTCCACGGCCCGGGGATGGATCACTTTGGCTCCTTCCTGGGCCAGCTGGCAAATTTCATTGAATGTAACCACATCCAGCAGTTTGGCTTTATCTACTATGCGCGGGTCAGCAGTCATAATGCCGTCAACATCAGTATAAATGTCAATATATTCGGCATTCAGGGCCACCCCCAGGGCAGAAGCAGTAGTATCACTGCCGCCCCGGCCCAGAGTGGTGATCTCACCTGCTTCAGTCATGCCTTGAAAACCTGCTACTACAGGGATTATATTGCGTTCCAGCAACTGCCGAATTCTTTTGGGTTCTACCCGCAGAATGCGGGCATCACCAAAATGGTCATCGGTAATTATCCCCGCCTGCCAGCCAGTCAGAAAAGAAGCTGCCAGCCCTCGCTCCAATAAGCCTGCCACTAAAACAACCCCGGAAATTATCTCTCCACAGACAGCCAGTAAATCCAATTCCCGCCGTGGCACTTTAG
>NZ_BDLR01000182.1:0-268 GCF_002049395.1 Carboxydocella sp. JDF658
ATAACACATAGGGCCAGTCCGCACCGCAGCTTCATTTTGGCCATGCCCCGAATGGTATGCTGTTCGAATCCAAAGGATACATCGAGTCTGCTATTTACCCGTTCTACTGCGGTGCGTTTTTTATATTCTTTTTCCCACTTATAACTTGCCCGGTCGATCGGCGTGAAAATCCGTCGGTTTTCCGCTAGCGGTATACGTATTCCCTGACTAACTGAACACTGTTCCATTCCCTGACACTTGATTCCGTATCGCTTTGCCGGACATAACT
>NZ_BDLR01000183.1:0-201 GCF_002049395.1 Carboxydocella sp. JDF658
CTGATAGGCGTTTTAGCCAAAGTAGTGGTAGATATAGCTTTCTTTTTAGGCAAACCCATTGTTTTAGAAAACCTGAACTTTGGCAAAGACAGGCTGGACATTAATAAAAAGTTTAACCGCATGGCTTCCAATTTTCCATTTGCGAAAATGGTAGGAGCAATGTATCGGAGAGCGACAAAAGAAGGGGTGCCTTTCAAGTTA
>NZ_BDLR01000184.1:0-227 GCF_002049395.1 Carboxydocella sp. JDF658
CTCCTACCATTTTCGCAAATGGAAAATTGGAGGCCATGCGGTTAAACTTTTTATTAGTGTCCAGTCTGTCTTTGCCAAAGTTCAGGTTTTCTAAAACAATGGGTTTGCCTGAAAAGAAAGCTATATCTTTATCTATGCCTGTCTGTTCAGAAAGGTGGGAGAGGGAAACCGCCAGGCGGAAGTCCTGTCCGTCATAAAATATCTTAATGTTGGGGTTGCCTCCCTTG
>NZ_BDLR01000185.1:0-720 GCF_002049395.1 Carboxydocella sp. JDF658
GTGAACTATTATTTTTTGAATCTTCAGGAAAAGGACATTATAAAGAAAAATATAAAGAAACGATTAAAAAATATCTAGGGGATGATAAAGATGAGAATAAATAAAATTAAAATAAAAAATTACCGACAATTTAAAAATTTTGAAATAGATTTTAATGAAAAGAATGAACACGATCTACATATATTAATTGGTAAGAATGGCATGGGCAAAAGTAACTTACTAAATGCTGTTAACTGGTGTTTATACAAGGACGAACCGCATTTACATCTTGACTCAAAAGCATTACCAATACTAAATTTAGATGTAATTAAGAATAATGAGGAAAATTATTCTACTGTTTTAGTTGAAGTTTATGTTAATAATGATGAAGATAATATAATTTTCAAAAGGGAGAGTGTTTTTAATGTACAATCAGAAAAACCTATTGGAGTAAATGAAAAATTTGAAGTTTGTATAATTAATAATAATGGCACAAAAATATTTATAGATGAAGATGCTGATAACTATGTAAGGCAATTTGCACCTAAAGAAATAAGAGAATATTTTTTCTTTGATGGAGAAAGACTTAACTCATATTTTAGAGAACAAACTGGCGATAATATTAAAAAATCAATCTTTGAAATTTCAAATGTATATTTATTAGAAAGAATAGAAAATAGATTAAATACTATTATAATAGAAAAGAAAAGAGAAGCAGCCAAGGAATTACCTGATATAGAT
>NZ_BDLR01000186.1:0-270 GCF_002049395.1 Carboxydocella sp. JDF658
TGCTCCTTGAAAACCGCACAGAGTAAGGTAACACTCAACGATGCGAAGCATCTAAGAGTACTACGAGGGACAGCTTTTTGGCTGCCGGGCTTTAGATACGTAGCACCGTCGCAAGCTTGCTTGCGGTAACGGTGCTAGTGAGAGCCGTAGGCAGACAAAAAGCTGGAACAGAGGTTAAGATACTAAGGGCATACGGTGGATGCCTTGGCGCCAAGAGCCGAAGAAGGACGCGGAAAGCTGCGAAAAGCTCCGGGGAGCCGCAAGCAGGCT
>NZ_BDLR01000187.1:0-291 GCF_002049395.1 Carboxydocella sp. JDF658
GCTGCTTCAGAAGTTATTGAAAAGCTCCGCCTGGCAGTCAAGGGGCGGAACAAGCGGGTGGTTTCACTGGCAAAAAGGCTGGCTGAACTGAAGGATTACCAGGAGAAGGGGACAATACCAGAGGTAGTCTTTGGGGGCAGAAGGCTGTGGGAAAAGGTCTGCCAGGGCCGGGCCGCCCGTGAAAAATGGCCGCACGCCCGCAGGAATCGCCTCTACTCCCGGGGAGACGAGAGCAAGGGAGGCAACCCCAACATTAAGATATTTTATGACGGACAGGACTTCCGCCTGGCG
>NZ_BDLR01000188.1:0-202 GCF_002049395.1 Carboxydocella sp. JDF658
AGGAGAGAATCCTAAGGCGAGCGAGAGAACCCTCGTTAAGGAACTCGGCAAAATGACTCCGTAACTTCGGGAGAAGGAGTGCCGCTAGATGTGAAGGGCTAAGCGCCTGGAGCATAGAGCGGTCGCAGAGAAGAGGCCCAAGCGACTGTTTACCAAAAACACAGGTCCCTGCCAAAGCGAAAGCTGACGTATAGGGGCTGAC
>NZ_BDLR01000189.1:0-390 GCF_002049395.1 Carboxydocella sp. JDF658
CCTTAATTACATATAATTACATAAATGTCATATATACCATAATGCGTAATGACCAAAACATAGTTGACTACCATTCATAAAATTAATGCAACGCTACTGAGTTTAAACAAATTTATGAGTCGTTTTGCTAGAGTATCGGTATCTCTCTTTGATTTAAACCCAAAAAAGGGCGCACTAATCCCTTTAGCACCAGAATGATTTTAAAATCATTTGGCCTGCAACTTTTTACTCATATAGAATACTTTTATTCTCATTTTTAAGCTACCAGGCTCCGCATCTTCTCTGCCTGGTTTTCCCGAATTCGCCCTATCGCCATTGCTAGCATAACACATAGGGCCAGTCCGCACCGCAGCTTCATTTTGGCCATGCCCCGAATGGTATGCTGTTCGA
>NZ_BDLR01000190.1:0-214 GCF_002049395.1 Carboxydocella sp. JDF658
GCAGACCATGAGCTGGGGGTCACTCTTTTCAAAAGGTCAAGCCTCAAGGAGGACGAATACCTACCCAGAAAGCAATCTCACGATTACATTGTGCCTGGAACAGCAGCAAAAAGGAAGTCTAATTTCCAGTTTTTAAAGAACAAATTTGGTACAAAAAATGAACGGTTAATATTACCGTTCAGGTTAAATCTCTAAATATATGATACGAGGAGGT
>NZ_BDLR01000191.1:0-208 GCF_002049395.1 Carboxydocella sp. JDF658
CAAATATATTAGGAAACAGGGTGGTTTTTTGTTGCCTTTTTTAAAAAACTAAACTAGAAAATATTGACCTTATGGTCTTGACATATTACCGTAGGTCTTTTGTTAAATGTAGTTTCTCGGAAACTCCCAAACCAGTTGTTTCAACTGGTTTTTGCTTTGGGTAGGACTGGTTCACCCCCAACCTCAACCCTCAACTTCACATAGCAAA
>NZ_BDLR01000192.1:0-217 GCF_002049395.1 Carboxydocella sp. JDF658
TTTACGCCCAGTAATTCCGGATAACGCTCGCCCCCTACGTTTTACCGCGGCTGCTGGCACGTAGTTAGCCGGGGCTTCCTCCTCAGGTACCGTCACCTTCACCCATTCTTCACAGGTGAGACTTCGTCCCTGAAGACAGGGCTTTACGACCCGAAGGCCTTCTTCACCCACGCGGCGTTGCTCCGTCAGGCTTTCGCCCATTGCGGAAGATTCCCCA
>NZ_BDLR01000193.1:0-283 GCF_002049395.1 Carboxydocella sp. JDF658
TCGAACAGCATACCATTCGGGGCATGGCCAAAATGAAGCTGCGGTGCGGACTGGCCCTATGTGTTATGCTAGCAATGGCGATAGGGCGAATTCGGGAAAATCAGGCAGAGAAGATGCGGAGCCTAGTAGCTTAAAAAGGAGAAGAAAAGCATCTCTAATATGGGCAAAAAGTTACAGGCCGGATGATTAAGAAGTCATTTTAGGGCTAGTGGGATTAGTGCGCCCTTTTTTAGGATTTAAAAAAAGAGAGATACCGTTATCCTTGCTAAACAACTGAATGATA
>NZ_BDLR01000194.1:0-243 GCF_002049395.1 Carboxydocella sp. JDF658
TTCGGCAGTCTTTTCAAAGACATTCGTTACAATTGTAATTTGATTCCCTTCTGTATCCGTTGTTTCAATCAGACGTACAGGGTGCTTCATTCTTGATGAAACCCAGCCCAGGATAGCTATGTAATCCCTGCTAATTTCGCTTTCCGGCGAAAGTGGCAATTCTTTTTGCACATACACCACAGCATTTGACTTGAGACGAGTTACAAAACCTATTCCTTTTTCACAGTAGTGATCGAATTTCTT
>NZ_BDLR01000195.1:0-224 GCF_002049395.1 Carboxydocella sp. JDF658
CGCCTACAATGCTAATACCTGCTTCAGCGGCTTTATCTGCACCGCCGCGCAGGATATCGCCCAGGACTTCCATAGGCAACCTTTTTTCCGGGAAGCCTACTACATTCAGGGCAAAGAGAGGCTTACCGCCCATGGCATAGATGTCACTGAGGGAATTGGCTGCGGCAATCAGACCGAAAGTATAGGGGTCGTCCACTACGGGTGTGAAAAAGTCGACAGTCTGG
>NZ_BDLR01000196.1:0-213 GCF_002049395.1 Carboxydocella sp. JDF658
CCAATTGTTCAGCGCTACACCGATTATAGGCTTATTTTAATTCTTTTATTAATAAATGTGTATAATTTCGGGCACCATGTAATACGTCGAGTAACGGGGTACCAGAATGAGGAAAATTCTCTAAACGGCTCAAGGCGTGCATAATACTTTCAAGTATACTATCTGCAGCGCTTGGATTATCTACCATAATATAATCAAATATCTCGTCTAGGT
>NZ_BDLR01000197.1:0-209 GCF_002049395.1 Carboxydocella sp. JDF658
CCGGGAGTGTAAGAGCCGCAAGGCTTTGAGCGGACCGGTACTAATAGGTCGAGGTCTTAACCTCAAAAGAACTCTGTGCGGTTTTGAGGGAGCAATCCCTGAAGAGAATAGTCCGGTGGCAATGGCGGTGGGGCAACACCCGTACCCATACCGAACACGGCAGTTAAGCCCACCAGCGCCGATGGTACTTGGACCGCAGGGTCCTGGGA
>NZ_BDLR01000198.1:0-512 GCF_002049395.1 Carboxydocella sp. JDF658
TTTTGGATCGCCGTATAACAGATAGCCATTATCATCGGCAAGGGCAATAACATGGCCAAATTCATGTGCTATTACACCTTGTTTTTGTAGTGAAGTATAATTCCCTATTTTAGATTGGTTAATCCGGACGATACAGCTTGTATAAAAATATGTGTTTCCAATCGCTCCAATATAATGGTCTGTGATTCCTGACCATTTTACATTTGGCTCATTAACCTTTTTGATAAGAACTTCTCCGTTTGACGAATTTGAAATAGAAACAGGTGTCGTTGTGTTCCAAGAATTAGCAGCGTTCGAAATAAGGCTAGTGAGATCGTTAGCACTGCTATCAATCTTATAATAAAAAACATTATCTGGCCAACGATAAGGTAATAAAAAATAAGCCGATGCAGGTTGTATATTCATTCCAAGTACAAGCACAAGCATTATTACTACTAGAAGATTTTTATAAAGAACAATCTTTTTCAATAGACACACCTCCCAAATTTTATATCTGGGCGCCCTGAACAAAT
>NZ_BDLR01000199.1:0-201 GCF_002049395.1 Carboxydocella sp. JDF658
CGGGCCCTGGCGGCTCAGGGCTGGACGGTACAGGTGCCCCTGTTACCCGGCCATGGCACTGATGTGGAAGAGCTGGCCCGCACCTGCTGGCGGGACTGGGGGGCTGCTGCGGAAAAAGCGGTAGTAGAGCTCAGGCAAAAGTGCGACCGGGTCTACCTGGCCGGGTTATCGATGGGGGGGTTGATCAGCCTCTACCTGGCC
>NZ_BDLR01000200.1:0-348 GCF_002049395.1 Carboxydocella sp. JDF658
GTCACCGTACGGACAGGGCCAATAACTTCAGGTCAGGCCAGACGGAGTTATACGCCTCCTGCTCACTCTGGGCAAGCCCGTTATGCACAGGAAGCCTCTCTTCCAGCCGCCTCAAGCAGGCCCTGACCCCACGGGTCATCCCTTTTCCTTCCCCAGGTCTATCAGGATTAACCTTCCGGGTCAGGTTTTGCTTGATTTGCGATACCAGTTGCCTGAGTTCTTCAGTCACCCGTTCCCTGAAGCCCATCGCCCGGCGTCCTGTAACCAGTGCCGCCGCGCAATGCACCGGAACGGCGTAACGTTTCATATACTTCCAGTAACCTATGGTTGAAGTATGCCGGGGTGATA
>NZ_BDLR01000201.1:0-201 GCF_002049395.1 Carboxydocella sp. JDF658
AACTTTTCGAGATATATTCGGAGAGTTTGATCCTGGCTCAGGATGAACGCTGGCGGCGTGCCTAACACATGCAAGTCGAGCGGAGCCGTGAGGGAGCTTGTTCTCAAGCGGCTTAGCGGCGGACGGGTGAGTAACGCGTGAGCAACCTGCCCTTCAGACAGGGATAACACCGCGAAAGTGGTGCTAATACCTGGTACACTC
>NZ_BDLR01000202.1:0-4002 GCF_002049395.1 Carboxydocella sp. JDF658
GCACTGGTTATAGGTCGTCGGGCAATGGGGTTCAGGGAACGGGTGACTGAAGAACTCAGGCAACTGGTATCGCAAATCAAGCAAAACCTGACCCGGAAGGATAATCCTGATAGACCTGGGGAAGGAAAAGGGATGACCCGTGGGGTCAGGGCCTGCTTGAGGCAGCTGGAGGAAAAGTTTCCTGTGCATAACGGGCTTGCCCAGAGTGAGCAGGAGGCGTATAACTCCGTCTGGCCTGACCTGAAGTTATTGGCCCTGTCCGTACGGTGACCCCGTTTAGCCGGTGTCGGAGAAACCGGTAGGCGTCTTAACAGGACGCGGGAGGCGGAGTTATACTCTCACCGGGAGGTCAGCATAAACCGGTGCAGTACTCCCGTCCGGGTGGAACTCCCGGGCCGAGGTCCCCTGTCGCCCTGCCCCGCGGGGGCAAATCAAGTATTCGGAAAGGAGGCGAAAGCCTGGTCTGGGGGCCAACTTGGCTGAAAATAAAAACAGTCAAGTTTTTTGAACCAGGTTCCAGAAAAATGAACAAAGAACGTGATGACAATCCCCATTATAAGTGTCCCGATTGCAATCAGGCCATCTATACCCGTCATTGCCTGCCCTGCATTCTCGGCACCCAGGGTCCCGTTACCCGCTGTGAAGCCCAGCTTTTCTGCGAAATCGCTCACCGTTTGCGTAAGGAGGTGGTGAAAGCCTGTGACTTCGAGCAACTGGCTCAGGTAGTGCGGCTGGCCAACAGCTTCCTCCTGGCCAGTGCAGCCAAAGAAAAAGCTATCGCCACTTTGATTGCAGCTACCAGAGAACCCGAAGAGCACGAACATGAGTGTTTTCCTTGTTCTTTTCCCAAATGCTAAGCGATAAAGAGGTAGTGGAATGAGCTATCCAACTGCCCCTGCTGATTATTCCTCCACCAGTAAAAGAAAAACATAACGTAAAATGGCCTTGCCCATAGCTGTCAGCGGCACCGCCAGCAACAGCCCCCATAACCCGGCCAGTTCACCACCGGCCAGCAAGGCAAAAATAACGGTGAGGGGATGCAAGTTCAAAGCATCTCCTAAAATTTTGGGGGAAAGCAGATGGGCTTCGATTTGCTGGATTACCAGAATCGCCAGAGTAGCTGCCACTGCCTTGGACCAGCTTATCTGCAAGGCCAGTACTACTGCCGGTATCCCGCCCAGAATGGGACCAAAAAAAGGAATCAGGTCCAGAATTCCAGCCACTACCCCCAGGAAAAGTGCATAAGGAACCCCTAATAGCAGCATGGCCAAACCCGTTAACAGACCTACCAGCAGGCAAATCAACAAATGTCCCCTGATAAATTTTTTCATAATCTGGTCCAATTCGGCCAGCAGAGCTGCTACATGGAATTGGGCGATCCGCGGTAGCAATCGCTCCCAGCCCTGAAGCAACTGGTTCCAATCCAGTAAAAAGTAAAAAGCCAGGATAGGCAAAATCAAAAATGTGCCAACTTGCCCGGCCAGAGCCAGAATTCCGGCTGCCCCCTGGGCCAGCCAGCCTTCCACCTCTTTCTGCGCCAGGGCCAGACGGCTACTTAGAACCTTCTGCACTTCTGCCGGCAAGCCCGCTCCATCCAGGCGCTGTAACCAGGTTTGCCAGAAACCTTCCCATCTGGTCCAGATCCGGGGCAATACTTCCCCTACCTGACTGAGTTCCCGCAGAAAAGCAGGCAGGAGAAAAAAGGCGCCTGCCAGCACCAGGGTCGCCATGGCAAGATAGAGGACAATCAGAGCCTGCAAACGGCTCAAGCCCTTCTCTTCCAGCTTGTCTACCAGCGGTCCCAGCAAATAGGCCAGCAGCCAGCCACCAGTAAACAGCAGCAAAACTTTTCTGATGGTCCAGAAAAAAAAGAGCGCCGCCAACAGCATTCCAATCAGGAAACTGCGGCGGGCGATTATTTTAACTCTGTTCATTTGCCATCACCGGTTTTAGTCCAGAATGTTTTTGATATCCCTGACACCGTCCCGCACATCATTGACCATTTTGGCTGCCCGGGCTGTAACCCGCCGGGTTTTTCCCAGCAAAGTTCGTTTGGGAGTGGGTTTCAGCTGTGGTCCGGCTACTAAACCGATGATTGCTCCCAGCACACTTCCAGCAACCAGCCCATTCCAGAAACTTCTGGCCATAGAAAACACCTCCTCTTAGAGATAAGGCTCGGCCAATTCTTCCTCCCAGGCCATGAGACTACCATCTTCCGCAACATCGTAAACCTGGATTTCATTACCCTGGCGGCGAAACTCCACAAAACAATCCCAGCAATAATACTGGTCCACTCCCACTTTCCCGGTGCTTTTTCCACCACAAACGGGACAAATCATAAGAATGACTCCTTTCTCTCTTCAGGTTTCATTCATAGTTTGACCCGCTTTTTCACTTTCTAACCATACCAGATAGCCATTTTCCCAGGTCAATTGCTGCCATGGAATCTCCCGCCGTCCCTGCCACAAATCATCAAAAATAGTCTGGGCCAGTTCAATCCCCTGCACTGTTCCGGTAGTTTTATCCAGAATCAGATCCCCTACCTGTCCGATTTCCTGTTTTTGTTGATCGAGCAGAGTTTGTTCCAGCCAGGCCGGACAGGGTACTGGACAGGACGCCAGGGCTTCCCCTGCGATTTTAATGCCCTCATCCGTACAAGCAACAATTTGTTCCCAGGTAAACCATTTATCATCAGAAATAGCCAGCGCCCGCAGTTTTCCCTCTTCATCCACAGCCAGTTCCCGTACTCGCCCCAGCATTTCTCCCGCTTGATTGTACAGGGGTAAGCCTGTCAGATGGCGGCCCCGGCAAAGATTTTTTGCCATCCTTTATCCCTCCGGTTTCTGTTAGTATGTGCAGAAAGCAAGGGTTTTAAAAAGAAAAACTGCCGGTACTGCGGCAGTTTTATGGTTTGCATATTTGCAGAGGAAGTTTTCTAATTACTCCACCGCCTAACACATACTCCCCTTGATAGAACACCACTGCCTGTCCCGGGGTAATTGCCCGCTGCGGCTCCTTAAATTCCACCAGTACCCGGTCACCATTGCCTGCCTTCTCTCCCAGAGGACGTACCAATGCAGGTGCCGGTCGGGCAGCATAGCGGATTTTGGCCTCCACTTCCACAGGTTGGTTCAGGACGGGCAGGGAAATCAGGTTCAGCTCATCGGCAACCAGCCGGTCCGAATACACTTCCTCCCCTTCCCCCAGAATCACTGCATTCCGTTCCGGATCGATATCCACCACAAACATGGGCTTACCCAGGGCAATGCCCAGCCCTTTCCGCTGTCCAATGGTATAATGGACAATTCCTTTGTGTTGTCCCAGCACCCGGCCCTGGCGGTCCAGGAAAGGTCCAGGCTTGATTTGCTCACCCAGCTTTTCCTCAAGAAAAGCGCCATAATCATCATCTGGCACAAAACAGATTTCCTGGCTTTCCGGCTTGTTGGCCACCGGCAATTCCAGCTTTCTGGCCAGTTCCCGGGTTTGTTCCTTCACCATTTCCCCCAGGGGAAAGAGGGTATGGGCCAGCTGCTCCTGGGTAAAGGTGTACAGCACATAGGACTGGTCCTTGCGCTGATCCACCCCTTTGCGCAACAGCCAGCGCCCCCTCTGTTCATCATATTCCCGGCGGGCATAATGGCCGGTCGCGATATAGTCAGCTCCCAGAGCCCGGGCCTTGCGCAGGAAGGCTTCGAATTTGATTTCCTTGTTACAGGCAATACAGGGATTGGGGGTTTCCCCCCGCAAATAGGACTGACAGAAATAATCGATTACCTTTTCAGCAAACAATTCCCGAAAGTTGAGGACATAAAAGGGTATCCCCAGTTTGTCACAAACCCGGCGGGCATCATTGATGGAGGAAAGAGAGCAGCAACCCCCGTAATCCTCATCTTCAATTTCCCGCGGGGATATTTGCAGGGTTATGCCGATAACATTATATCCTTGCTCTTTTAAAAGAGCGGCCGCTACCGAACTGTCCACGCCTCCGCTCATGCCAACCGC
>NZ_BDLR01000203.1:0-264 GCF_002049395.1 Carboxydocella sp. JDF658
GGCTCTCCGCCTTAACCTCGCTTGCTACCGTAACTCGCCGGTTCATTCTACAAAAGGCACGCCATTACCCGCTAAATCGGGCTCTGACTGCTTGTAGGCATACGGTTTCAGGTTCTCTTTCACTCCCCTCCCGGGGTGCTTTTCACCTTTCCCTCACGGTACTCGTTCACTATCGGTCGCCAAGGAGTATTTAGCCTTGGGAGGTGGTCCTCCCGGATTCCCACAGGGTTCCTCGTGTCCCGTGGTACTCGGGGTCAAATCGGG
>NZ_BDLR01000204.1:0-27950 GCF_002049395.1 Carboxydocella sp. JDF658
GTGGATCCCAGGGTGATACCTTTTGGCACCCGCCTCTGGATTGAAGGGTACGGGGAAGGGATTGCAGCCGATATGGGCAGTGGTATTAAAGGCAACCACATTGACCTGTTTTTCGACAGTTACGGAGAGGCCATCAACTGGGGTATGCGCAATGTAACTGTATATGTTCTGGAACGTTAAGCAAAACTGTAAGGAGAGGGAGTATTCCCTTTCCTTTTCCTCTTTTACGGGAGGTTTGATGATGAAAATCAAGGAAATCATAGTAGTTGAAGGCCGGGATGATATTGCGGCTGTCAAAGCGGCAGTAGATGCGGAGGTAATCGCTACAGGTGGTTGCCGGATCAGCAAAAAGGTGATAGAACGGATTCGCACAGCTCAGGCCAGGCAGGGGGTTATCATTCTTACCGATCCCGATGCCGCCGGAGCGGCTATTCGCAGGCGGCTGGCTGAACTGGTGCCAGGAGCCAAACATGCCTATTTACCCCGGGCGGCAGGCACCAGAGAGGGCAATATCGGAGTGGAAAATGCCAGTCCTGAAGCCATTCAGGCGGCATTGGCTCAGGTCAAGACGCTGGTAAAGGAACGGCAGGAGACATTCACTGCTGAGGATTTAAATCTCTGGGGCCTGGCCGGAACAGCTGATGCTGCCTGGCGCCGGGAACAGGTGGGGGATCGCCTGGGTATCGGCTATGCCAATGCCAAACAGTTTTTACAAAGGCTAAATGCTTATGGAATCAGCAGAGAGGATATAGAAGCTGCTGTACAGCAGATTGACGAGGAGGAGAACCATGAAAATTGCCACTCCGGCCCGGACCAGGGCCATTCTTAATCAATATCAGTTGCGGGCCAAAAAGAAACTGGGTCAGAACTTTCTTATCAGTGAAAGGGTAACCTCGGCAATTGTACGAGCTATCGATTTACAACCCGATGATGTGGTGGTAGAAATTGGCCCGGGAATCGGCTCTTTGACTGAAGAGCTGCTGCAAAAAGCAGGGCAGGTAGTGGCGATTGAACTGGATCGGGAATTGATCCCGGTATTGCAGGATCTGTTTCGCGACTACTCCAACCTGAAACTGGTCAACCAGGACGTTCTGAAAGTGAACCTGGATCAATTGGTTCAGGAACAGACAGGAGCAACCCGGTATAAACTGGCTGCCAATTTGCCCTACTACATAACTACCCCGATTCTGATGCATTTACTGGAAAACCGGTACCGGATCAGTGAAATGGCTCTGATGGTACAGAAGGAAGTAGCAGAAAGAATCTGTGCCCAGCCCGGTGGCAAGGAATACGGGGCCATAACTGTAGCGGTCCAGTATTACTGCCAGGCCAGAATTTTCGTACAGGTACCGGCCACTTCCTTTATACCGACCCCGGAAGTGGAATCGGCGGTGATCCACCTGAAAAAACACAACCAGCCCCCGGTTGATCCAGGGGATGAAAAAATCTTTTTCCGGGTGGTGAAAGCTGCTTTTGCTCAGCGGCGCAAAACTCTGCTTAATACCTTGAGCAAAGCAGGCTTTAATTTAACCCGGGAGGAATGGTTACAGCTGCTGGAGAGCTGTCAGATTGAACCCGGCCGCCGGGGTGAAACCCTGAGCCTGGAGGAATTTGCCCGTATAAGTAGGGAATTAAGTGTCAACCCAGCCCTGACCGGTGCATAGGATAAAGAAAGCGATAGGCACCGGAGGGATGGGTGTGACAGCCTTTAAGATAGGGGATATTGTAGCGCGCCGTTCATATCAGGCCGATGTATTTTTTCGCATCGTCAGAATACGAGGTAATCACGCTTTATTGCGCGGGATAGATGTCAGGCTGGAAGCTGATGCTCCTTTGGATGATCTGGTTTTATTGAGTGATGAAGAAGTGCGTCGGCGGCGGCTGGAATTTATCAAACACCATCATGAGCATTTGCGGCAGATTCTGGTGCGGCAGGCGGCCAGTGGCCAGGAGGAACAGGATTTTTTTGAATTGCCAGGCCGGGTATTGCACCTGGATGGGGACCAGGAGTATCTTAACCTCTGTCTCAATTCCTATCAGCAGCTGAAAATAAACTGCTGGGGCTTTATGGTGCCGGAAATGGAGCAGCCGCAACGGGTGACGGAGTTACTGGCCAAATATCAACCGGATATTCTGGTTCTGACCGGCCATGATGGTTTGCTGAAAAAAAACAGTGACTGGAAAAACCTGGACTCCTACCGTAATTCCCGTTATTTTATCGAAGCTGTCAAGGCGGCCCGTTCCTGGCAACAGGATAAAGATGCTCTGGTGATTTTTGCCGGCGCTTGCCAGTCCTATTATGAGGCTTTACTGCAAGCGGGGGCCAATTATGCCAGCGCACCCCAGCGCATATTAATCCATGCCTTTGACCCTGTACTGGTAGTAGAGCGCGTGGCCTACTCCCCCTTCCAGATGACGGTGCCGGTGGAAGAGGTAATTAAAGCGACTATTTCCGGGGTAGCAGGAATTGGTGGGCTAGAAACAAGAGGTAAATTAAGAAAAGGTAAACCCAAAACAAAAAATTTTTTTCAATAAAAGCTCAGGAAAATGATGAAAAAGCCTGCCTTCCGTGGTAAAATATCAGCGATACCACTGAAGGGGGTGAAAAGAATGTCCTATCGGATTAGTGATGAATGCATCAGCTGTGGCGCTTGCGCTCCCGAATGCCCCGTCGATGCTATCAGTGAAGGTGATGACAAGTACGTCATTGATGAGGAAAAGTGCATTGAATGTGGCGGCTGTGCCGATGTTTGTCCAGTTGGTGCACCCCAGCTGGCAGAATAATTTTGTTGAAACCCTCCCATGCTAAGGGAGGGTTTTGAATTTTTGTTAATAACTTGACTTGAAACTACAATATATAGTATGGTGAGATTGAGGAAGGAGGAATGGAAATGAATGGTGTCGAAAAAAATCTGCAGAGGATACAGCTGGGAATTCGGGGGATGACCTGTGCAGCATGCGCCTCCAGAATAGAAAAGGGATTAGGGAAACTGCCTGGAGTACACACAGCAGCAGTCAACCTGGCGGCTGAGCAGGCAACAGTGGAATTTGACCCGGCTCAGATTCAGGTTGCGCAGATCCTGGCCAAGATCGAAGATCTGGGTTATCGTCCAGTTACGGAAAAAGTAGAATTCCGGGTTAAAGGTATGACCTGTGCTGCCTGCTCCGCCCGGGTGGAAAAGGGTTTAAACCGGTTACCGGGAGTAGTGATGGCCCAGGTAAATCTGGCTACTGAACGGGCTACAGTTACTTATCTGCCGGCTCAACTGGATTTTCAGCAGATTAAGGCTAAAGTTACCGATTTAGGCTATGGGGCGGAAACTCTGACTGAAACAGGAAAGGCTGTGGTGGACCGGGAGAAAGCCGAACGGGAACGGGAAATACGGGAGCAAAAGTTGAAAGTAATCATTTCTGCCCTTTTAAGTTTCCCCTTGTTCTTGGCCATGTTATCCCACGGACTGGGCTGGCATCTGCCTGATTTATTGACCAATACCTATTTTCAGTTTATTCTGGCTACCCCTGTTCAATTTGGTACTGGCTGGCAGTTTTACCGGGGAGCCTATAAAGCATTAAAAAATGGCAGTGCCAATATGGATGTGCTGGTGGCTCTGGGTACCAGTGCCGCTTACTTTTACAGTGTTGCCTTTACCTTCTTTCTGCCCGGCGGCCAGGTCTATTATGAGATCAGTGCGGTGCTTATTACCCTGATTCTGCTGGGCAAAATGCTGGAGGCCATAGCTAAAGGACGGACATCGGAAGCGATTCGCAAACTGATGAGCCTGGGGGCCAAACAGGCCAGGATCCGCCGGGACGGGACGGAAATGGAGATTCCGGTAGAAGAGGTACAGGTCGGCGATCTGGTTGTAGTAAGGCCCGGAGAAAAAATACCTGTGGACGGCAAGGTAGTGGAAGGTACATCGGCAGTGGATGAATCCATGTTGACGGGGGAAAGCCTGCCGGTAGACAAAGGACCGGGGGACCCAGTTACCGGGGCCACTGTTAATGGCCAGGGAGTGCTGGTAATCGAGGCGACCCGGGTGGGAAAGGATACGGCCCTGGCCCAGATTATCCGGGTGGTGGAGGAAGCTCAGGGTTCCAAAGCGCCGATTCAAAGGCTGGCCGATGTGGTTTCCGGTTATTTTGTACCTGTGGTAGTCGCAATCGCTGTCTTGACCTTTATTTACTGGTACTGGCGCACCGGTGACTTTACCACTTCTTTGCTAAACTTTACCGCTGTTCTGGTGATTGCCTGTCCCTGTGCTCTGGGGCTGGCTACGCCTACTTCGATTATGGTCGGTACCGGGCGGGGAGCGGAACTGGGGGTTTTGTTCCGCGGCGGTGAATATCTGGAGAAAACCCATAAAATCAATGCCATAATTCTGGATAAAACGGGTACAATCACAAAAGGGAAACCCACTCTTACCGATTACCGCAGTTTTGGTTCATGGCAGGAACGGGAAAGGGAATGGCTGTCCATTGCGGCCTCCTGTGAGCGAATGTCAGAACACCCTCTGGCCCAGGCTATTACTGCCTGGGCAGAAGAACAGCAATTGCCCCTGGTCAGCGTGGAGGAGTTTCAAGCTCTGGCCGGTAAAGGTATTAAGGCTAAGGTTGGACAACAGCCGGTACTGATAGGTACGGTGCGGTTACTAGAAGAAACTGGGATTGATATGGCAGAAGCCCTACCCATGAAAGATGAGCTGGAAGGCCAGGGCAAAACTGTCATGCTGGTAGCTATTGCTGGTGAACTGGCAGGGTTACTGGCTGTTGCGGATACTGTCAAGGAAAACTCCGCTCAGGCCATCAAACATTTACAGGAAATGAATATTGAAGTCTGGATGATTACCGGAGATAACCGCCGCACAGCAGAGGCAATAGCCCGGCAAGTAGGGATTACTAATGTGATGGCCGAGGTATTGCCTCAGGATAAAGCGGAAAAAGTAAAAGCCTTGCAGCAACAGGGTAAAGTGGTGGCTATGGCGGGAGATGGCATCAATGATGCCCCGGCCCTGGCCGCAGCCGATGTCGGGATTGCCATGGGTACGGGTACGGATGTGGCCATGGAAGCGGCAGCCATAACCCTGATGCGGGGGGATCTGCTGGGGATTGTGACAGCAGTGGAATTGAGCCGGGCTACAATGAGCAATATTAAACAGAATCTGTTCTGGGCCCTGATTTATAACATTATCGGTATTCCGGTTGCAGCTGCCGGTATGCTCAATCCGATTATTGCCGGAGCAGCCATGGCTTTCAGCTCCGTTTCGGTTGTCACCAATGCTCTGCGGCTTAAGCGTTTTAAAGTAAAGTGGTGAGGAGGTAGCAAGAATGCACATAGTTGTTTGTTTGAAACAGGTACCCGATGCTACGGAAGTAAAAATCGATCCCAAAACCAATACCCTGGTGCGGGAAGGGGTACCATCCATCATCAATCCCTATGATGCCCATGCCTTAGAAGAGGCACTGCGAATCAAGGATGAGCTGGGGGGAAAAGTCACCATTATCACCATGGGACCTCCTCAGGCAGAGGAAGCGGTACGCAAGGGTCTTTCCTATGGAGCAGACCAGGCTATCTTGCTCAGTGACCGCGCCTTTGCCGGTTCTGATACCCTGGCCACCAGTTATATCCTCACCCAGGCTATTCGCAAACTGATGGAAAGAGAGCCGGTAGACCTGATTTTCTGCGGTAAACAGGCCATAGACGGGGATACGGCTCAGGTGGGCCCGGGAATAGCGGCCCGGCTGGGCTGGCCCCAGTTGACTTTTGTGGATAAAGTAGTTGAAGTAAATCCAGAGGAAGGGACTGTTACCGTACAGCGGAAGCTGGAAGCGGTAAAAGCGGTGGTCAAGGCAAAATTACCAGCCTTGATCACTGTGGAGAAAAGCATTAATGAAATCCGTTACGCCTCCTTGCCCAATATGATTAGAGCTGCTCAGATGCCCATAACTGTCTGGGGCAAAAAAGATTTTGACCTGGATGATAATGAAATCGGTTTAAAAGGCAGTCCAACCACCGTTAGCCGCATCTTTGCCCCACCCCAGCGGCCCGGTGGTGAAATCCTGGGCGGAATCGAGGCTGTGCCCAAACTGGTGGAACTCCTGGTGAAGGAGAAGATTGTAGCAAATAAATAAGGCGGGAAAGGAAGGGGAACCATGGCCGTAGAGATTAATGCCAAAGCCTGTATCGGGTGCGGAATTTGTGTGGATACCTGTCCTGTTCAGGCCCTCTCCCTGGTGGACGGGGTATCAGTAGTAGATCCCAAACAGTGTGTGGATTGTGGAGCCTGTGTCAAGGTTTGTCCCACCAATGCTATCACTCTGGACAAACCTTTAGCAGCCCAGAAAAAACAGCCCGCTACTCCGGCTGAGCCGGCAGTAAAGAAAGCTGCCCCTGCTGCTGAGGGTGACTATCAGGGGGTTTGGGTTTTTGTCGAACAAATGGAAGGCGAAGCGGCTCCCGTTTCCTGGGAGCTGATGGGGGAAGGGCGGAAACTGGCCGATAAACTGGGAGTGGAATTGGCCGGGGTAATTCTGGGCGCTCAGGTTGAACACCTGGTTCCGGAGGCCTTTGCATATGGTGCCGATAAAGTCTATATTATCGATGACCCCGTTCTGGCCCGCTACCGGACTGAGCCCTATTTGCACGGGTTGGTGAAATTGATCAGGCAATACCGGCCGGAAATCGTTTTGATGGGAGCTACTACCCTGGGCCGGGACCTGTCCGGGACAGTGGCCACAGAGTTGCGGACCGGATTAACAGCAGACTGCACGGTACTGGATATTAATCCTGAAACCCGTTTGCTGGAACAGACCCGTCCTGCTTTCGGTGGCAACATCATGGCTACCATTCTCTGCCGTACCCGCCGGCCCCAGATGGCAACCGTTCGTCCCCGGGTGATGGCCATGCCGCCCCGCCAGGAAGGGCGCAGCGGCCAGGTGATCCGGGAAGAACTGGGCCTAAAAGAAGAGGAGATTCAGACCAAGGTACTGGAATACATTACCGCTGGAGCGGCTGGAGTTTACCTGGATAAGGCGGAAATCATCGTGGCCGGTGGCCGGGGCGTAGGGGCGAAAAACTGGCCTTTGCTGGAAGAGTTGGCCCGGGTATTAGGTGGCACGGTTGGAGCCAGCCGGGCAGCTGTAGAAGCGGGCTGGGCCTCGCCGGCACAACAGGTTGGGCAGACCGGTTATACCGTACGACCTAAGGTCTATTTCGCGGTAGGCATTTCCGGTGCCATCCAGCATCTGGTGGGGATGCAGACTTCCGACACCATCGTAGCTATCAACAATGACGCTAATGCTCCAATTTTCAAAATAGCCGATTACGGGATTGTGGGCGATGCAGCTCAAATCCTGCCGGCTCTGGTTGAAAACTTCAAGCAACAGCTGGCAGGGAGGAGGTAGAGAACATGGAAAAATTTGATGTGATTGTTGTTGGCGCTGGCCCGGCCGGACTGGCTGCAGCCTATACCTGTGCCAAAGCCGGGTTGAAGACGATTGTCTTTGAACGGGGCGAATATCCCGGCAGCAAGAATGTCATGGGGGGTGTTCTCTACCGCCAGGCAACGGAAGAGATAATTCCCGGTTTCTATAAGGAAGCGCCCTTAGAGCGGCCTATTGTAGAGCAAAATTACTGGTTCCTCACTGATAAATCCGGGGTAAAAATGGGCTACCGCAGCGAGAAGTTCGGGGAAGAGCCCTACAATAACTTCACTGTCTTGCGGGCCAAATTTGACCGCTGGCTGGCCAAACAGGTGGAAAAAGCCGGTGCCCTTATTATCAATGAAACTGTAGTAGAGGATTTGCTTTACGAGCGGGACCGGGTGGTAGGAGTGCGCACTGATCGCCCGGAAGGGGATTTAAGGGCAGAAATGGTGATTATCTGTGAAGGGGTTAACAGCCTGCTGACCCAGAAAGCTGGTTTAAGAGGAGATATTCCTCCTGAGCATCTGGCAGTGGCAGTCAAGGAGATAATTTACCTGCCGGCGGAAAAAATTGAAGACCGTTTTGGGCTGGAAAAAGGTCAGGGAGCGGTTATCGAACTGATCGGTGATCCTACCTATGGCATGATGGGAACCGGTTTCATCTATACCAACCGGGAAAGCATCTCTATCGGCGTAGGTGCCTTGCTCTCAGAAGTAGTGCAGCGCAAAATCAATCCCAATGAGTTGCTGGAACATATGAAGCAACATCCCCTGGTGCGGCCGCTGATTGAAGGGGGAGAAAGCAAAGAGTATCTGGCCCATTTAATTCCTGAAGGTGGTTACAAAGCCATGCCCAGGCTTTATGCCCCTGGGGTACTGGTAGCCGGGGACTCGGCGATGCTGGTCAATGGCATTCACCGGGAAGGCTCCAACCTGGCCATGATGAGCGGCAAGTTTGCTGCCCAGACAGCCATAGATGCCATCAGTACCGGGGATTTCAGCAACCAGATGCTGGCCCGTTACCAGGAACGCCTGCAGAATTCCTTTGTCTTGCAGGATTTACAGAAATACCAGAACGCTACCGGGCTGTTTGAGGAAAATCCCCAGTATTTCAGCCAGTATCCGGCTATGTTGAACCAGGTAATGCATGAATTCTTTACTGTGGATAATGTGCCCAAAAAGGAAAAGCAGAAAAAAATGCTGGAAATTATCCGCCAGCATCGCTCCCTGCGGCAGGTAGCCGGTGATATGTTTAAATTATGGAGGGTTCTGGGATGAAAAAAATTGATGACAAACTTTACCTGACCCGCTTTATCCCCGCTTCTGAAAGCCATTTGAAAATAATCGATGAAAATGTCTGTAAAACTTATTGTCCCGATAAAGTTTGTACCCTCTTTTGTCCGGCCAAAGTCTATTCCTGGGAAGAGGAACATATGCAAATCGCCTTTGAAGGCTGCCTGGAATGCGGGACCTGCAAATATGGCTGTCCCTTTGACAATATCGCCTGGAAAAATCCCCGGGGCGGATTCGGGGTACAATATAAGTTCGGCTAAAAAGCAGGCCACCCGGTTTAAAACTGACCGGGTGGCCTGCTTTTGTCGCTAATATTTTGAATTCACCCTCCAGGCAGGATAAGTACAGAATATGTCGAATTTTCATGGTTAGCAGAGTTTGGGCCAAAAGGAGCGATGTAAGATGGCTACAGAGAAGCAATTTGTGGTTTTTCAGTTAGGCAAGGAAACCTATGGCATTGATATTGCCAAAGTCTGGGAAATTATCACCATGCAACCCATCACCAAAGTTCCCCATACAGCCAGTTTTATCGAGGGGATTATCAATTTGCGGGGGCGGGTTATACCGGTACTGGATTTGCGTAAACGCTTTGATTTGCCAGTAACCGAACACACCCGTTCTACCCGGATTGTGGTAGTGGAGATTGAGGGCAATACTCTGGGTATGATCGTAGATGGTGTTTCGGAAGTATTGCGGATCAGCAGCGAAATTGTGGAAGCTCCGCCGCCGGCTATCACTGATGTGGATTCTGATTATCTGGAAGGGGTAGCCAAACTGGAGGATCGCCTGATTATTCTCCTCAATCTGGATAAAGTTTTAAACAAACAGGAGAAACAGGCCCTGGAACAAATGCAGTAAAGGGAAGGTGAAATGATGGGTCTGCAATTGGATGCCTCCCCGGAGGAGTTGAAGTTATTTCTGGAAGAAGCGGAGGAACATTTGCAACTCCTGGAAGAGGATCTGGTAAGGCTGGAAAATGAGGGGGATAACCAGGAACTACTGCAGGAAATTTTCCGTTCAGCCCATACCCTGAAAGGATCATCAGCTACCCTGGGTCATCAAAAAATGGCTCATTTGACCCATGCCATGGAAAATGTTTTTGATAAGTTTCGCAAACAGCAACTGGCAGTCACTACAGAAATAATGAACGTGCTGTTTGAGGCACTGGATAATTTAAAAGTCCTGAAAAGCGAAATTGAAACCCTGGAGGAAAGCGGCATTGATTTAGATAGTATCTTGCAGCGTCTGGCGGCAATTACCAGCGGGGAAGCGTCGGTTCCTGTACCGGTGAAAAAAGAAGCTGGACCGAGTCAACCAGCTTTGCAGCTGGATTGGCAGGAACAAAAACTGGTAGCTGAATGGGCCAGCCAGAAGGCAGGGCACTTCTGGCAGATCAATGTATTTTTTGCCGAAAGCAGTGAGATGTTACCGGTAAGGGCCCTGATTACCCTGATGACGCTCAGGGAAAAAGGGGAGATTATTAAATCCGAGCCGACAGCAGAAGAGATTGAACAGGAACAGGCGAAAACTACGTTGCGGGCTATTATCCATAGTACTTTTACTGCTGAGGAAATAGGCAAGGCCTTGAAGGAATTGCCTGATATTGTTGAGGTGGTAGTGGAACCCTTTGAACCAGCACAACAGGAGGAACCGGAACAAAAAGCGGAAAAGAAAGCCGAAACCACCTCCGGTAAGGCAGTTGCCAGCAAAGCCAGCCGTACCGTCAGAATTGATGTAGAACTACTGGATAACTTGATGAACCTGGTGGGGGAGCTGGTTATAGATCGGACTCGCCTGGCTCAAATAATAACTGAAATTGAAAGCAAATATGAAGTCAGTGACCTGACAGAGGATTTGAACCGGACATCAGTGCATATCGGCCGGGTTACCACCATGTTGCAGGAAGAGATCATGAAGGCCCGTATGATTCCGGTGGAAAGCCTGTTTAACAAGTTTCCCCGCATGATGCGGGACTTGAGCCAGAAAGCGGGTAAGGAAATCGATTTTATTATGGAAGGTCAGGAGACAGAGCTGGACCGGTCCATTATTGAAGAAATCGGTGATCCTCTGATCCACCTGTTGCGTAATGCGGTGGACCATGCCATTGAACCGCCGGAAGAAAGGGAACGGCTGGGTAAACCCCGTAAGGGTACAGTGAAACTGGTTGCTCGCCATGAGGAAAATCATATCGTGATCCTGGTCCAGGATGATGGACGCGGAATTGATGCCAGTAAAATCAGGGAATCAGCAGTCAGAAAAGGAATTATATCTGAAGAAGCGGCCCGGCGACTCAGTGATGAGGAAGCTATTAACTTGATCTTTGCTTCTGGTTTAAGTACAGCCACCAAAGTCAGTGATATTTCCGGGCGGGGTGTGGGCATGGATGTGGTGCGCACCAACCTGGAAAAGGTAAATGGCTTAATCGAAATAAATACTCGTGTTGGCACAGGTACTACCTTTAAAATTAAGCTGCCTTTGACACTGGCTATCATCAGGGCACTGATGGTCAAGGTAGATGAGCGGGTTTATGCTATTCCATTGACTTCAGTGCTGGAAACCATCCGGGTAGAAAAAGAACAAATCCGGATTGTCAATAAACATGAAGCCATTGTGGTACGGGGACAGGTTCTGCCTTTGCTTTATCTGCGGGAACTCTACAACCACGGCAGCGGTAGGGAAGAAAAAGCCAAAATCTTTGTGGTGGTAGTAAACGTAGGGGGTAAACAGGTAGGACTGGTTGTGGACTACCTGATTGGTGAACAGGAGGTAGTAATCAAGTCCCTGGGCCGGTATATTGGGGATGTACAGGGCATAGCCGGAGCTACTATCCTGGGAGATGGGCGGGTAGCCCTGATCATGGATGTTCCCAGTTTGATGAAAAAGGTTATGCAAATCAGTTAGGGGGCCTGAAGGGTGCAGTTGGAAAAACTGGAACAAGCGATCAAAGATGCTTTGCAAAATTCCGGCCAGGTGTTTTCTGAAATGCTGGGCCTGGAAGTCAGGATAATCAGCCCCCGCCTGGATTTGCTGGACTTAAAAGAGGTGTTGAGCTGGGCCGGGGGCCCGGAAACAGTGGGACTGGGCCTTTACCAGGCTGTAACGGGGAACATCAGCGGTCACCTCTTGCTGTTTTTTGAAGAGGGACAGGGTTTTCGCCTGGCGGATTTTCTCCTGATGCAGCCACCGGGTACAACCAGGGAGCTGGGGGAGATGGAAAGATCGGCTCTGGCGGAACTGAGCAATGTAACCGGATCCTTCTTTATGAATGCCCTGGCTGATATGACCGGTCTGGAGATTGTTCCGTCCACACCAGCGGTTGTTTATGAAATGCTGGGGGCGATTTTTAGTGATATAGTGGCAGATTTAAGCCTTTCCGGCAACCAGGCACTGGTCGTAGAAACAGAATTTCATGTGGGTGAACAGGAAATGAAAGGACACTTCTTTTTCATGCCAAATCCGGAAAGTTTGCAAATTCTGTTGACCCACTTGTAGGAGCGGTTATACATGAATGAGACAAAAATTGGGGTCGGCCTGGGGGAAATGCACTGGTCTCGTACACCCAATACCGCTTTAGTTTGTTATGGATTGGGGTCCTGTGTAGGAATTGCTGCCTATGATCCGGTGAAAAAACTGGGAGCTATGGCCCATGTGGTATTGCCAGACAGCAGTATCATGCGGCCAGGTGACAGTGTCTATAAATATGCCGATACCTGTGTGCCTGCCCTGCTGGCAGAGCTGGAACGCCTGGGGGCAGAGCGCCAGCGGTTACAAATAAAAATAGCTGGTGGGGCCCAGGTACTGGCAGTGGCCGGGGCGGCCCGTATGGATATTGGCAATAAAAATGTACAGGCTGTAAAAGAAGCCGTGCGCAGAGCAGGGCTAAGAATAAGCGCTGAGGATACAGGGGGAAACCATGGTCGGACTTTTTCCTTGTATATAGATAGCGGAAAAGTAACTGTAAAAGCGGTAGGGAAACCTGAAGTGGAAATATAGGAAAGGAGAGCCTTTTCGATGGCGAAAATACTGGTTGTAGATGATGCGGCATTTATGCGGATGCGGGTAGTTAAATTGTTAACTGAAAACGGATATGAGGTGATTGAAGCCGGGGATGGCAAGGAAGGAGTGGATAAGTATCTGGCAGAGAAACCGGACCTGGTGTTAATGGATATCACCATGCCGGTAATGGATGGTATTGCTGCCGTACAGGAAATCAAAAAACATGACCCCAATGCGATTATTGTGATGTTAAGTGCCCTGGGACAACAGACCATGGTGATGAATTCCATTAAGGCTGGTGCGAAGGATTTTATCGTTAAGCCCTATCAGCCGGACAAAATCCTGTCCACCATTAAACGGTTTATTGGATAGGCGGGAGGCAAAATGCGAGTTATCAGTACTAATCGTTTGCAGCCGGGAGATAAACTGGCCAAACCGGTTTATGGCACTGCAGGCGGGCTAATTATGCCGGCCAATTTGCCTTTGACCCGGGAGCATATTGAGCGGTTGTTAAAACAGGGAGTACAACAGGTATATCTGGATGATCCCCGGGTTGCTGATTTGCAAATAGAAGAGCCCATCCGGGAAATTACCCGGATTAAGGTAATCAAGGTCTTGCAGGAAGCCATGCAGGAAATAGGCAAGAAAGGCCTTGCGGTCAGCCTGAATAGCAAGGCAATAGAAGAAGTAATTCATGAGCTCCATGAAGAATTAATCTATGGGAGGGCTAGGGAAATAAACCTTTATAAAGTCCAGGCCGGAGAGGATTACTTGCCTTTACAGGCACTGAATACTGCTATTCTGGCAACTAATATGGCCCGACTGGGCGGGTTTGTCCAGAACAGTAAGGATGTGGTGACCGGGACCCTTTTAATGAATCTGGGCCTGGCCCTGATTCCGAAGGAGATCCTGTTTAAGCCAGGAGCTTTACTGCCAGAGGAAAAGATACAGATACAAAAACATGTGGAGTACTCTCTGCAAATCGCAAACAACAATTTTCCCAATCTCCGTGCGCATGTAAAAGTAATAATCCAGCAACACCATGAACGCCTGGATGGCTCCGGCTATCCTCAGGGCCTAAAAGGGGAAAAAATCCATCCCCTGGCTCAGCTGGTTGGAATTGCGGAAACATACAGTGCCATGGTTTCCTGGCGGCCATACCGGGAAAGAATCAGTCCCCAGGAAGCTATCGAGTATATTATGGGTGGAGCTGGCATTGAATTTGACCATAAGCTGATCGATATTTTCAGTCGCTGTACAGTACCCTATCCTGTAGGTTCAATGGTGCTGCTATCTACCGGAGAAAAGGGAGTGATTATAGATCTGGGCAAAGGGCTGGCTACTCGCCCGCGAATTCGCCTTTTTACTGATGAAAAGGGACAGAATCTGGCCCAGCCAGTAGATATTAATCTATCTGATCCCCAGTACCAGACCCGGGTAATTGTGGGATTGCTCGATGAATAAGGAGGAAAAAATAATGAGGGTGGAATTTATCAATCCCTTTGTCAAGGCTGCCTATGATGTGCTGGAACAGGAGGTCCAGGCTGAAATCAAGAAAGGACAGCTGAGCATCGAGGAATCATCCGTTACCACCCAGGATGATGTAACGGTTTTAATCGGAGTTACAGGCCAGCTGGCCGGGGTGGTTATGTATTCACTGGCGGAGAGGACAGCCAAAAACCTGGTTTCCCGCATGCTAGGACAACCGGTCCCGGTTTTTGATGATATGGTGGAAAGTGCCGTGGCGGAACTGGGTAATGTTATCTCCGGTCTGGCCAGTGCCCAGCTGGAAGCCAATGGGTTTATTTGTCATATCGCCCCACCGACGGTAATTGTAGGCCGAGGGGTAATTATCTCAACGGTAAATATCAAAAAACTGGTTATCCCTCTGGAAACCCAGTATGGTAATTTAAGAATCGCTGTAGCTTTAAAAGAAACGGGAAAATAACTAAAGCTTGCCCTTAAGACTGCATAAAATGCAGTTAAATGGGGCAAGCTTTTCTTGTTGCCAGAATTTAGAGGTGATGGAACCTATGCAAGCCGGTTGGCTGGTAGCCATTGGCGGAGCTGAGCAAAAAGATCCACCGGGTGAGATATTGGAGCAGCTGGTAAAAAGATCACCTCCAGGGGAGATGGTGGTTATCACAGCTGCTTCTACACAGGCGGGGAAAACCGGTCACCAGTATGAAGAAGCCCTGCAAAAACTGGGGCGACAGGTCAGGATTTTGCATTTCAATAACCGGGCCCAGGTGCGCCAGTTTATTTATCAGGATTTAGCACCAGCGGGGATTTTTTTCACCGGCGGGGACCAGAGTCGTCTCACGGCTTTGCTGGCAGGGACGGAATTGCTGGATTACCTGACTGAACTCTGGCGACAGGGCTGTACCCTGGCTGGAACCAGCGCCGGAGCCGCTGTGCTGGGTTCAGTAATGATAGCCGGGGGCAGGGCCGAAGCCAGTCCTCGCAAGGAACTGATCAGCCTGGCCCCGGGATTTGGCTGGTTACCCAATACTGTCATTGACCAGCATTTTAACCAGCGCGGGCGGTTTAACCGCTTGCTCACGGTACTGGCTACTTTTCCCGGCATACTGGCTCTGGGCCTGGATGAAAATACCGCCCTATTCGTCAGGGAAAATATTGGCGAAGTGGTAGGAGAAGGGACAGTCACCGTGCTGGATGGGCGCGAAATGGATTTTTCCAGTGCCCCGGAAGTGGATGGTTTTACGCCCCTGACGGTGACTGATGTACGGTTGCATAGTCTGGCCGCCGGTTATAAGTTTGACCTGAACCAAAGAAGGTGAGAGAAAATGAAAATTATCCGCAGTCAATGTTATGAGGAAAAAAATATTTATTGCTTTCGGCCGGTGGTGAAGGGCACTATCCGGATTCCGCCGGAGCATAATCTCCCTTCCGATCGGATTCCTGGTTTGGCAGCCCTCATCCTGGCTTACCTGCCCGGTCTTATGGAACACCACTGTTCCCGGGGCTATGCTGGCGGCTTTGCCGAACGGCTGAGAGAAGGAACATATCCCGGCCATATTATTGAACATATCGCGCTGGAACTGCAGGTTCAGCTAGGACAGGATGTCTATTTTGGCCGTACCGAGGAGAGAGTGGAAGGATTGGTTGATATCATCGTCGAATGCCTTGTACCTCAGGTGGGGTTGGCAGCTCTGGCCTGGGCGGTAAAACTGGTGCGGTTCTGGTATACTGGAAAGCCGGTACCGCCTCTGCCCACAGTGCTGGCGGATTTGGGAGCGGTTTATGACCGCTTCGGACCGGGACCATCGACCCTGGCATTATTACAGGCGGCCCGTCGTCAGGGACAGCCAGTAATGGAGCTGGGTGGAGGCATCTGGCAAATCGGTTATGGCCGTTATGCCCGGCGGCTGGCAGGTAGTCTGCTGGAAAATACCTCTTGTCTTTCTGCCGATCTGGTTCAGGATAAAGCTCTCACCAAAGAAATTTTACAGCGGCAGGGCCTGCCGGTACTGCCCGGTTATCCGGTCAGAACCCTGGAAGAAGCCTGGGTGCGGGCAGAACAGCTGGGTTATCCGGTAGTTTTGAAAGACAATTTTGGGCATCAGGGCAAAAAGGTATATTGTCATCTTCAGAATGGGGCAGAACTGGCGGAATGCTGGTGGCAGAAAGAGAAAGAAGGCAGCTGGTTGCTGGAGAAGGAAGGCAGGGGGCGTAACTTCAGGGCCCTGCTGGTGGATGGTCAACTGGTAGCGGTGGCTGAGCGTTTACCTCCACGGGTCAAAGGGGATGGGCAGCGAACCATCAGGGAACTGATCGAGGAACTGAATAGAGACCCGCGCCGCGGTCAGGGCCATGGCCGGGAATTGACCCGGGTGGAAATTGATGCGGAAGTACTGCGCTGTCTGACCAGTCAGGGATATACCCTGGAGCAGGTATTGCCGGCCGGGGCTGAAGTGAACTTGCGCTTTCAGGCCAATCTATCCGGTGGCGGAGAAGCTGTTGACGTTACGGAAGAAGTTGGCCCTGAATTAAAAAAACAGCTGGAACTTGCAGCTCGCCTCAGTGGACTGAATGTCTGTGGGGTGGATTTTCTGGCTGAAGATTTGCATTCCCCCATGCCTGCTGATCAACAGCAGGGTATACTGGAAATCAATGCTGCTCCCGGATTGCGGATGCATCTGAACGGAAAGAGAGGTAAGGAGATAGCAGATTGGATTATAACACGGTTAGATCTTCAGCCCTCGCAAAAGCTTCCCCTCTTTGCGGTTACGGGTACTAATGGCAAAACCACGGTGGTGCGCTGTCTGGCCCATTTGCTGGCTCTGACAGGCAAGAAGGTGGGATATACTACTTCTGATGGCATATATTTTGATAAGCAATTGATTCGGGCCGGGGATATGAGTGGACCTCTCAGTGCCAGAGAAATACTGCAACATCCTCTGGTGGAGGCAGCGGTCCTGGAAACTGCCAGAGGTGGCATTCTGCGACAGGGATTGGGCTTTAGCTATTGTGATGTGGCGGTATACACCAATCTCAGCGGGGATCACCTGGGCCAGGATGGGATCAATTCCCTGGCGGAACTGGCAGATGTTAAGGCTCTGGTAGGGGAAGTGGTTTCCCGGCAGGGCTGGATAATCCTCAATGCTGATGATCCCCAGTTACTCAGTATGGGGCCTCGCTTTCAGGGCCAGCTGTTCCTGTACACAACCAGGGCGGAAAATCCCTGGCTGGCCCGGCATCTGGCCTTAGGTGGACAGGGATTACTGGTACGGCAGGGTTGGGTACTCTGGGTTCAGGGGGACCAGTGTCTGCCCCTGGTAAAGGTGAAGGAACTGCCGGCAGCCTGGGGAGGGCTGGCTTTACATAACCTGGAGAATATGCTGGCAGCAGCGGGAGCGGCCCTGGCCTATGGTCTCAAACCGGAATTGATCGCCCGGGGTTTACGTACATTCAGCTGTGACCCGGAAACCAATCCCGGCCGTTTTAACCTCTGGCAGCTGGGCAAAATCCAGGTCCTGGTGGACTATGGTCACAATGCCGCCGGTTTTGACCGGGTGTTGAGTGCCTTGCAAGCCGGGGGCTTTGGCCCTATAACTGCTGTGATTGGCATGCCGGGGGACCGGCGTAATCAGGATATTATCCGGGCCGGGATGGTGGCGGGCAAATATTTACATAGAGCCATAGTCAAGGAAGACAGCAATTTACGGGGGCGGCAGCCGGGGGAAGTGGCAGCTTTGCTCTGTCAGGGTTTGCAGACAGTGCTTTCCCCGCAGGATATACAGGTGATTTTGCCTGAACTGGAGGCTGTAAAGCAGGCTCTGCTTACTGCTGTTCCCGGCGAGACGGTGGTGGTTTTCTATGAAAAACTGGCTCCGCTCGTCAAACTTTTGCAGGAACTAGGAGCCAGGCCGGTGCGATTGGCAGAATACCATAAATATGTTATGATGAAAGGGAAACTGCAAATTAGAGGAAGGTAGGACATGGAGATTACGCTATTAGCACCGGCCAAAATCAATTTAACTCTGGAAATCAAGGGCCGGCGTCCCGACGGCTACCATGAAGTAGCCATGGTGATGCAGTCCCTGGAACTGGCAGATACCATTACCTGTCGTTTGCGTTCAGATGGCAAAATCTTTCTGGAGGGAAATCACCCGGAGGTAGCATGGAATGAAACCAACCTGGCCTGGCGGGCGGCCTGGCTCTTGCAGGAAGTCAGTGGGGTCAAACTGGGGGCGGAAATCCTGGTGGAGAAGCGCATCCCGGTGGCGGCCGGCCTGGCCGGAGGGTCCACCGATGCGGCAGGGGTTTTGCGGGCCCTGAATCAGCTCTGGAACCTGAACTGGTCCAGGGAGAAGCTGGCCGAACTGGGGGCTCGCCTGGGGTCGGATGTGCCTTTTTGCCTCTATGGTGGAACGGCCCTGGCCACCGGCAGAGGAGAACAGATTCAGCCCTTACCGGCACTGCCGCAGCATTCCCTGCTGCTGTTAAAACCACCTTATGGAGTATCTACAGCAGAGATTTACGGGCTTTATGCCCGAATGGGCCGAAGTCAGCAGGGGCAAACGGAACGGATGCTGGCAGCTGTAAGGACCGGAAACTGGCAGGAGGTGGCCCGGCATCTGGCCAATGACCTGGAACAGATCACTCTGGCCCTTGCTCCCGACTTAAAAGAGCTAAAGGAAGCGGCCTGCAGGGCAGGATGTCCTGGAGTGTTGATGTCAGGCAGCGGCCCAACGCTGTTTGCTTTAATCAATGATGAAGCTCAGGATCAGGAACTGGCTCAACGCTGGCAGGAGGCCGGACAGGTAATCAGGACAAAAACCGGTTTGCCCCTGCCATTGCCGGGAGAGGAGCAAATGTAGTAAAATGGAGCAGGAGAGGGGGATAGTTCCATGGAAAGAAGATTAATCCCGGTCAAACTGGATAGTTACAAACCTTTAAGGGAAATCGTTTTTGAATCCCTGCGGGAAGCCATTATCAATGGTACCCTGAAACCCGGGGAACGGCTGATGGAAATTCAGTTAGCCGAGGAAATGGGAGTGAGCCGGACACCGGTACGGGAGGCCATCCGCAAGCTGGAACTGGAAGGCTTTGTAGTAATGGTACCCCGGAAAGGGGCCTATGTAGCTGGCATTTCCCTGAAGGATATTGCTGATGTCTTTGAAGTGCGGGCCGCGCTGGAGAGTCTGGCTGCCGGCCTGGCGGCAGAGCGCATAACCGAAGAAGAACTGGAAGCGTTAGAGCGCAGTCTGGTTAAGGTAGCGGAATCGACAGAAGCGGATGACCTGACTTCCCTGATTTCCGCTGATACCGATTTCCATGATATTCTCTACCGGGCCAGCCGCAATGAACGGCTGGTGCAGATTGTCAGCAACCTGCGGGAACAGATCCAGCGTTTCCGCATGACTTCTCTGTCCCATCCCGGTCGGATGCGGGTGGCCCTGGAGGAACACCGCAAAATCGTGGAAGCCATTTCAGAACGGAATGTAGAACTGGCCCAGCAACTGGCTCGCGAACATATCGAAAATGCGGAAAACACCATGTTGAACATGATGCGCAAAATGGAGGAGGAAGGGGCGAAAGGCTAATGCGTGCCCTGGTTTTGGGCGGTGATGCTAAATGTTTACGTCCGTTAGGCCAGGAGCCCATGTTAAAGCGCATTATTGAATGCCTCTGGTCAGCCCAGGTGGTCAAAGAGGCACTGGTTGTGGGACCGGTGGCCCAGTCGCCCTGGCCCCTGCCCCCGGGGATAGCCTGGGTACAGGGAGGCGAAAATCTTTCTCAATCCCTGCAAATTGGATGGGAAGCCCTGCGGCGGCGAGGAGTGGGTAACCGGGAATATATCCTGCTCCTCTCAGGAGATATGCCTTTGTTGTCCCCCCGGCATTTGCAGGAATTTCTTACCGATTGCCAGGGGGAACATGATGCCTATTATCCTATTGTTCGCCAGGAGGACAATGACCGCCTTTATCCCGGAGTAAGACGGACATATGTCCGTCTGGCTGAAGGCACTTTTACCGGAGGCAATGTTTTTTTGATTCGGGCCGGGGTAATGGATAACTGCATGGATTTGCTGGAACGCTTTATTTCCGCCCGCAAGCAGCCCTGGCGCCTGGCACGATTGCTGGGGCCCACTTTTCTGTGGCGCTGGTGGCGGCAAACCCTGACCATTGCCGATATTGCCCGCAAGCTCCAGCAACTGACAGGGTTTTCCGGTCAGGCGGTGATTTGTCCCCATCCGGAAATTGCCCTGGACCTGGATAAGGAGGAAGACTGGCTCTGGCTGGAAAAAGGCCAATATTTCTGAACATCCTCATGGACAGAGGATGTTTTTTTTATTATAATGATGGAAAAATGAAATTTTTTTGCCTCAAATGGATAAAATATTCGGGAAATGGGAGAGTGATTCCCGTGAAAATTAAACGCAGTGCCAGAACAATTATTATCGTACAGGAACTGCTCAATCGACCCCATCATCTCTTTCCCCTGACCTATTTTGCTGATGAACTGGGAGTAGCCAAATCCAGCCTCAGTGAGGATATTGGGCTGATCAAGGAAACTATAGCCCGGTTACAGCTGGGGATAGTGGAAACTGTAGCGGGAGCAGCCGGTGGGGTTCGTTTTTTGCCTTTAATCGGGGCGGAAAAACGGGCCAAACTGGCGAAAGAGCTCTGTCAGAGGTTACAGGAGACGGAACGCATCATTCCGGGCGGATTTTTGTATATGAATGATATTATCTATGATCCGGAAATCGCCGGCTGGATCGGCCAGATCTTCGCTTCCCGTTATGTCTACCAGCCGCCGGAATATGTCCTGACCGTGGAAACCAAAGGCATACCCCTGGCTATGATGACCGCCAGGGCTCTGGGGGTGCCTCTGGTCATCGCCCGGGATGACAGCAAAGTTACCGAAGGGTCATCGGTGAGTATCAACTATGTTTCCGGTTCCACACGACGCATTCAGACCATGGCCCTGGCCCGGCGCAGTTTGCCCCGGCAGGCCAGGGTCCTGATCATTGATGATTTCATGAAAGCCGGGGGTACGGCCCGGGGCATGAAAGAACTGCTCCAGGAATTTGAAGCGGAAGTAGTAGGAACCGGCGTCCTGATCGCTACTGTGGAGCCGGAACAGAAACTGGTAGGAGACTATTTCTCCCTGCTGGAGCTGGTAAATATTGATGAGGAAAAGAAACAGGTGGAAATCCGGCCAGCGGCCTGGGTAACCCAGCCGCTGGCAGAGGAGGAAGGTCTGTGGCAATTGTAGATTTGACCATGATTGAGCAGGCGGCAGTCCGCCTTCAAGGGGTTGCTCACCGCACTCCCCTGGACCTGTCCACTACCTTCAGCCGTCTGAGTGGTCGGGAAGTCTGGTTAAAACATGAGAATCTGCAAAAAACCGGTTCTTTTAAATTGCGGGGCGCCTATAACAGGATTTTAACCCTGTCCCCTGAAGATAAGGCCAAAGGGGTAATAGCCGCCTCAGCAGGGAACCACGCCCAGGGAGTAGCATACGGGGCCAGTGCTGCAGGCATTCCGGCTACCATTGTCATGCCGGAGGGAGCTCCTCTCAGCAAGGTATCCGCTACCCGCAGTTATGGGGCCAGAGTAGTGTTGAGCGGAATTTCCTATGATGAGGCTTACCAGAAGGCCAAAGAGATTCAGGAACAAACCGGAGCCACTTTCGTTCATGCCTTTGATGACCCGGAAGTCATAGCGGGGCAGGGGACCATCGGCCTGGAGATTCTAGAGGAGATTGAACCGGAAGTGGTGGTAGCCCCTATCGGCGGCGGGGGGCTGGTGGCCGGACTGGCTACAGCTATCAAAGGTCGCAATCCCCGCATTAAAGTGATCGGGATTCAGGCGGCCGGAGCTCCGGCTATGTACCTGTCCAAACGGGCCGGCAGCTGGCAGGAGATCATTCAGGTGGATACCATTGCCGATGGGATTGCAGTTAAAAAACCGGGACAACTAACTTTTCAGATTATCAATGACCTGGTGGATGAGATTGTGACCGTTACGGATGAGGAAATCGCCCAGGCCATTCTCATGCTGCTGGAACGGGGCAAAACCATTGTAGAGGGAGCGGGAGCAGTAGGCGTAGCAGCCTTGCTGGCAGGCAAGCTGCCTTTCAGCGGCCGAACTGCGATTGTCCTTTCCGGTGGCAATATTGATGTGAACATGGTGGCGACCATTATTAATCGCGGTCTCAGCAAAGCTGGCCGCCGTTTGCGCTTTCGCACCATTCTGGTGGATAAGCCCGGCAGCTTGCAAAAATTGCTGGAGCTGATCGCTCGCACCAGGGCCAATGTCATCTCCATTACCCATGATCGTACCCGTCCGACTTTAACCTATACCCAGGCGGAAGTGATCCTGGAACTGGAAACCCAGGATAATCAACATATTGGGGAAATTCTGGCGATACTGCAGAATAACCACTATCAAGTGGAAATAGTTAGTTAAAGGAGGAACGAGCAATGACAAAAGAAATTATTTCTACTACCGCAGCACCCCAGGCCATCGGACCCTATTCCCAGGCGGTCAAGGTGGGCAATTTGCTATTCTGTTCCGGTCAGATTCCCATTGATCCCGTCACTGGCCAGCTGGTTACCGGGGATATCCAAACCCAGACCCGCCGGGTGCTGGATAACATTAAGGGTCTACTGGAAGCTGCCGGCAGCTCTCTGGATAAGGTGGTAAAAGCAACGGTATTTATTAAGGATATGAATCAGTTTGCCACCATTAATGAAATCTACGCTACATACTTTACTGCCAATCCGCCGGCCCGCTCCCTGGTAGAGGTAGCCCGCCTGCCGAAAGATGTCGATATTGAGATTGAGGTAATAGCCTTATGTGAATAATTGTGTAAGAATTTGTATGAAACTTTTAGCACAAATAAGCAGGATTTTTTTGGGATGGAGAGAATAAAATAACCTGTATTGGAAAATAATATCTAGTAGGCAACCAGGAAGGTGGTGAGACTATGCTTAATATTACCGATGTACGGATTCGGAAACTGAGCCCGGAAGGAAAACTGAAAGCAATTGCCTCTGTCACCCTGTCCAATGTCTTCGTTGTCCATGACATCAAAGTGGTGGAGGGTCAAAAGGGCTTATTCGTGGCGATGCCCAGCCGCAAGACTTCTGAGGGGCATTACCGTGACATCGCCCATCCTATAACTTCAGATTTCCGGCAGCTGATTTCCCAGGTGGTTCTGGACGCCTATCAACAGGCAATGGTAGAGGAACAGGTCAGTGCTTAAACAGCAACACCCCGCGTCAGCGGGGTGTTTTTTTGGGTTTTATTTCATAAAATATAGAAATTTGCCTTTTGCCGGTCATTTTGTTATAATAATTACAAAAGAGGAGAGGAGGAGATAAAATGACTAAAAAAGTACTGGTACCTTTGCTCGCCTTTTTGCTGGGCGCAAGTCTATTAAGCGGCTGTGCTACCAACAAGTCTGAGCCAAAACAGGAAAAACCAGCTACTGAAACCAAGCAATCGACCACCCAAACCCAGCCTGAGCAACAGCCCGCCAAGAAAATTACCATTTCTTTGACAGGTGCAAAAAATGGTTGTAATGATTGCCATGCACCTGGTAAAGTCATTAAGACTAAAGATGGCAAGGAAAAGGATGTTTCCCTTGCTGGCGAAACCAAATTGATACCCAATCACCCGGAAATTGACAAGAATGCGCTGATTGCTGATTGCATGAATTGTCATAAGCTATCTCCCGAAAAAAGGGAAAAATTTGTTAACAAAATCCATGATGTGCACATGAATAGTGAGGCATTCACTGTTAAATATAAACAAACCTGTAGCGGTTGCCATGATATGAGTAAAGTAAAAGGTCTATAGGAAAAAAGAGGGGCAGTGACCCCTCTTTTTTTCATTTTTCGCGGCAGAAGGGCAGGAATTAAGGGAAAGCTGTTGAATATACAAAAAGTTAGGCATAATAACAAATGGATAGCTCATATAAAGGAGGCGTCTTTTTTGGAAGGGCTGGCAGCAGTCATCCTGGCAGCAGGAAAAGGGACAAGGATGAAGTCCCGGCTGCCCAAAGTATTACATCCGGTCGGGGGCCAACCGATGGTCAGCCATGTCATGGCAGCTTGCCGTACTGCCGGAGCGCAACCGGTGGTGCTGGTTATCGGGCATGGAGCAGAACAGGTGCAGGCCACTTTAGGGCCGGAGCAGATATATGTAGAACAGAAAGAACAACTGGGTACAGGTCATGCTGTCATGCAGGCAGAGACTGTATTGCGGGATTTTGAGGGAGATATTCTGGTTGTGTGTGGAGATACCCCTTTGTTGCGCGGTGAAACCCTGGCGGCTCTGGCCCAGTACCATCGCCAGCAAGAGGCAGTGGCTACGGTACTGACCATGACGCTGGCAAATCCGACAGGTTATGGCCGGATTATCCGGGATGAACAGGGCCAGGTGGCAGCCATCGTGGAGGAAAAGGATGCTACCCCGGAGCAGAAAGCCATCAGGGAAGTCAACTCCGGTACATATTGCTTCCAGGCGCAGGCCCTCTTTGCCGCCCTGCAGCAAATCACCCCCAACAATGCCCAGGGGGAGTATTATTTAACGGATGTGCTGGCTATTTTCCGGCAGCAAGGGCAAAAGGTAGCGGCCTGGCAGCTGTCAGATGATACAGAGGTGATGGGTATCAATGACCGGGTGGCCCTGGCAGAAGCCAACCGGCTGTTCCGGGAACGCATTAACCGGCAGCAGATGCTGGCAGGAGTAACCATTCTTGACCCGGCCACTACTTATATAGAGGCGGAGGTCAAAATCGGCGCTGATACCGTCATTTACCCCAATACCCACTTGACAGGCAAAACCACTATCGGAGCTGGCTGCCAGATCGGTCCTGATACCAAAATTATGGACAGCCAGATTGGAGATGGGGTGGAGATCCAGTTCAGCGTGGTTTTGCAGGCGGAGATCGGCAATGACTGTACTATCGGGCCCTTTGCTTACTTGCGCCCTGGTACCCACCTGGCGGCCGGGGTCAAGGTAGGCGATTTTGTGGAAATTAAAAATGCAGTGATTGGCCAGGGCAGCAAAGTGCCCCATCTCAGTTATATAGGAGATGCGGAGATTGGCTCCGGGGTTAATATCGGGGCTGGCACCATCACCTGCAATTATGATGGTTACAAAAAATCAAAAACCATTATTGGCGATGGCGCCTTTATTGGCAGCAACAGCAACCTGGTCGCACCGGTAACTATTGGCGCCGGGAGCCTGGTTGCCGCTGGTTCCACTATTGTTAAGGATGTACCGGCTGATGCCCTGGGGGTGGCCCGGGCGCCGCAAAAAAACCGGGAAGGCTGGGCTAAAGCTCGGCGCGAAGCAATCGAAGGAGGTAAAGCATAAATCATGGGTGTGCGCCAGATGAAAATTTTTACCGGTAATGCCAACCCGGCGTTGGCAGCGGAAATCGCCGAATATCTGGGGGTTAATCTGGGACAAGCTCAGGTTTCCCGCTTTAGTGATGGCGAAATCGTGGTCAAAATCAATGAGAGCGTACGGGGGGCGGATGTATTTGTCATTCAGCCCACCTGTAGCCCGGCCAATGACCATTTGATGGAACTGCTGATTATGATTGATGCCCTGCGTCGGGCTTCTGCTCGCCGCATTACTGCCGTTATTCCTTATTACGGTTATGCCCGGCAGGATCGAAAAGCCCGGGGCCGGGATCCCATTACTGCCAAGCTGGTGGCTAACCTGATTACCGTCGGGGGAGCTCGTCGGGTAATGACCATGGATTTACATGCTGGTCAGATTCAGGGCTTTTTTGACATTCCGGTGGACCACTTGCCCGGGGTTCCCATCCTGGCCGAATATTTCCGCAATAAGAACCTGGAGAACGCTATTGTTGTCAGCCCTGACCTGGGCGGAGTAACCCGGGCCCGGGCTCTGGCTGACCGGCTGGGCAGTGCCATTGCCATTATTGACAAACGGCGGCCGGAACCGAATGTAGCAGAGATAATGAACATCATAGGCGATATCGAAGGCAAGACAGTGATCATGATCGATGATATCATCGACACCGCCGGGACTATCACCCTGGGTGCCCAGGCCTTGATTGAGCGGGGGGCGAAAGAGGTTTATGCCTGCTGTACCCATCCGGTCTTATCCGGTCCTGCTATCTCCCGCATTGAAAACTCTCCCATCAAGGAACTGGTGGTAACCAATACCATTCCCCTCTCAGAGGAAAAACGCAGCAACAAAATCAAGGTCCTGTCAGTTGCGCCGCTTCTGGGTGAAGCCATTTTGCGCGTTCATGAGGACCTGTCAGTGAGTATGCTGTTCGATTAGGTATAATACTTATCTAAAACGGGCATAATACCAGCACAAACAAATGGTGCTGGTATTATTTTTTTTGGAGGTGTAGTCATTGACTGGTCAAAATCTGACAGCCCGAATTCGGGAGAGAGACGGAAAAGGGCATAATCGCCGCCTGCGCCGGTCCGGCTGGGTGCCGGGAGTTGTATATGGTAATGGTATTGATGGCAGTATTTTGGTCGCAGTGGATAAAGTACAATTGCGGCAACTGCTCAACAGTCCGGGCGGCCGTACCCGCTTGCTGAGACTGGATTCCGGCTTGCCTACGGGCCCTATTGACGCTTTGATCAAGGAAGTGCAGTGGGATCCTGTTACGGAAGAGCTCCTGCATGTGGATTTGCAAAAGGTGGAAACAAACCGCAAAGTTCATGCCCAGGTACCGGTGCACCTGGTGGGAGAAGCCCAGGGGGTAAAGGCCGGGGGCATTATTCAGTTTAATGTTCGCCAGCTGGAAGTGGAATGTTTGCCCCAGGATATTCCGGCGGAAATCACCATTGACATCAGTCACCTGAAAATAGGCGGAATGATCCGGGTCAAGGATATCCCTGTTCCGCCTGGTTGCCAGATTGCCCAGGATCCCGATACTATTATTGCCGCAGTGATTGCACCCAGGATGCAGGTCGAGGACGTAGAAGTGAAAGTGGTTGAATCCGTACCAGCCAAACAAGCGACTACCACTGCGGCATCATAATAAAGTGACCCTCTGCCCACTGGCAGGGGGTTACTTGCTTCTGCTGGCTCTGGTTGTATATAATGAGGGAGAGCAAGGGAGGTATGCAGCAGCTTCAGAAAACTATACTATAATTGATTGTACCTAACTATTTTACTATTATAAAAGCATGGAATATTATCCATTGGAGAGGCAGCAAAGTCCGGCAGGGTTTCGGGGAGCTGATCAGGAATGCCAAAGAAACACGAGAAGAACAATTTAGCATAACTGTATGCGGTGGGCCTTTGAACTGGTCAGGGTGCAGGAACCGGACCTTGCTAAAGGTTGTCTGGCTATAGACACAAACTTACCCGAACGGCTTTCTTTATATCAGAATACCAGACTTAGCCCATGCTTCCAGCTTCCGGCGTAGCTACCTGATAGGCGTTTTAGCCAGAGTAGTGGTAGATATAGCTTTCTTTTCAGGCAAACCCATTGTTTTAGAAAACCTGAACTTTGGCAAAGACAGACTGGACACTAATAAAAAGTTTAACCGCATGGCTTCCAATTTTCCATTTGCGAAGATGGTAGGGGCAATGTATCGGAGAGCGGTGAAAGAAGGGGTGCCTTTCAAGTTAGTATCACCCCGGCATACTTCTACCATAGGTTACTGGAAGTATATGAAACGTTACGCCGTTCCGGTGCATTGCGCGGCGGCACTGGTTACAGGACGCCGGGCAATGGGGTTCAGGGAACGGG
>NZ_BDLR01000205.1:0-215 GCF_002049395.1 Carboxydocella sp. JDF658
TGCATGTACAGGATAGGTGGGAGACTGGGAAGCTTAGGCGCCAGCCTAAGTGGAGTCGCTGGTGGGATACCACCCTTGTGATATTGAAGTTCTAACCCTGACCCGTGAGCCGGGGAGGGGACAGTGTCAGGTGGGCAGTTTGACTGGGGCGGTCGCCTCCTAAAGAGTAACGGAGGCGCCCAAAGGTTCCCTCAGCGCGAATGGAAAACGCGCGG
>NZ_BDLR01000206.1:0-222 GCF_002049395.1 Carboxydocella sp. JDF658
AATTTCGGATAAAAACTTTTCGAGATATATTCGGAGAGTTTGATCCTGGCTCAGGATGAACGCTGGCGGCGTGCCTAACACATGCAAGTCGAGCGGAGCCATGAGGGAGCTTGCTCCTGAGTGGCTTAGCGGCGGACGGGTGAGTAACGCGTGAGCAACCTGCCCTTCAGACAGGGATAACACCGCGAAAGTGGTGCTAATACCTGGTACACTCTTTGCATC
>NZ_BDLR01000207.1:0-316 GCF_002049395.1 Carboxydocella sp. JDF658
GGGTGTGTCCATAAAACCATTGTTCGTGATAGCTATCCCATCCCCAGTTAGCGTTGGGGTCGGTAAAAGAGCGTTTGCAGTTGCAGCGAAAAATGCCTTTGGAGTGGCATTCGCACAGCTTTTTACCATAGGGACTGGCACCGGTTAGGAGTGGGGCTCCGTCGGCGGCCACAGCTACATTATCTGGGTCGCCAAGCAGGCCCAGTTCGGACGATGGTACCAACCCCTGGGGTGTGCAGATCAAAACCGCAGATAGTGGCGAGAACAGGATTAGCTTTCAGGAGATGGACAAATTTAGTCGGGTCTTCAATTTTGC
>NZ_BDLR01000209.1:0-201 GCF_002049395.1 Carboxydocella sp. JDF658
CTTGGCTACCCAGCGATTGCTCCTGGCGGAACAACTGGTACACCAGCGGTCTGTCCATCCCGGTCCTCTCGTACTAGGGACAGCTCCTCTCAAATTTCCTCCGCCTGCGACGGATAGGGACCGAACTGTCTCACGACGTTCTGAACCCAGCTCGCGTACCGCTTTAATGGGCGAACAGCCCAACCCTTGGGACCTACTTCA
>NZ_BDLR01000210.1:0-201 GCF_002049395.1 Carboxydocella sp. JDF658
ATCGTTATTTAAGCTATTGCTAATATCCCGTAGACCTTTTAATTGTTCTAACTGGGCATAGGCCAGAAGATAGAATAGCTTAAGTGCTGTCAGTTTTTTACACGTATTTGTCAACACCTGCGTTATTAATAAGCTGAAAAATTTTTTCGTGAAAAATTGGCTGAAACAATTGAAAAAATGTGGATTTTGTGATATCCTTGC
>NZ_BDLR01000211.1:0-201 GCF_002049395.1 Carboxydocella sp. JDF658
GTCGCCATTGACTGGAACCATTTTTGATTCCAATGCTGGTGGGGTCTGGGGGGTTAAGTTCAAACGCTGTGGCTTCGATGCCCTGTATATCAAAGGGAAGTCAGCAGAGCCGGTATATATAGTAATCAAGAATGACCAGATTCAAATAAAAGCTGCTGCTGAGCTCTGGGGAAGAGATACCAGGGAAACTACTGAATTGCT
>NZ_BDLR01000212.1:0-213 GCF_002049395.1 Carboxydocella sp. JDF658
GTGCCGCCATTTTTCACGGGCGGCCCGGCCCTGGCAGACCTTTTCCCACAGCCTTCTGCCCCCAAAGACTACCTCTGGTATTGTCCCCTTCTCCTGGTAATCCTTCAGTTCAGCCAGCCTTTTTGCGAGTGAAACCACCCGCTTGTTCCGCCCCTTGACTGCCAGGCGGAGCTTTTCAATAACTTCTGAAGCAGCCCCCTTTTCCTCTGCCTT
>NZ_BDLR01000213.1:0-201 GCF_002049395.1 Carboxydocella sp. JDF658
AGGTTAAGACCTCGACCTATTAGTACCGGTCCGCTCAAAGCCTTGCGGCTCTTACACTCCCGGCCTATCTACCTGGTCTTCTTCCAGGGGTCTTACCTGGCTTACCCAGTGGGAAATCTTATCTTGAGGTGGACTTCGCGCTTAGATGCTTTCAGCGCTTATCCCGTCCAGACTTGGCTACCCAGCGATTGCTCCTGGCGG
>NZ_BDLR01000214.1:0-201 GCF_002049395.1 Carboxydocella sp. JDF658
CTCAGGTTTTCGGCGGGCAGGATTCTCACCTGCCTTTTCGCATACTTATACCGGCATTCTCACTTCCATGCGCTCCAGCACTCCTCTCGGTATGCCTTCTACGCCCATGGAACGCTCCCCTACCCCTCAACCTTCATCAGGCTGAAGCCGCGATTTCGGTGACAGGCTTAGCCCCGGACATTTTCGGCGCACAACCACTCG
>NZ_BDLR01000215.1:0-201 GCF_002049395.1 Carboxydocella sp. JDF658
AGACTATGAGGGATAAGCTTCATAGTCGAGAGGGAAACAGCCCAGACCGCCGATTAAGGTCCCGAAGTACAGGCTAAGTGGGAAAGGATGTGCAGCTGCACAGACAACCAGGATGTTGGCTTAGAAGCAGCCATCATTTAAAGAGTGCGTAATAGCTCACTGGTCGAGTGGTTGTGCGCCGAAAATGTCCGGGGCTAAGCC
>NZ_BDLR01000216.1:0-201 GCF_002049395.1 Carboxydocella sp. JDF658
GAGTGTACCAGGTATTAGCACCACTTTCGCGGTGTTATCCCTGTCTGAAGGGCAGGTTGCTCACGCGTTACTCACCCGTCCGCCGCTAAGCCGCTTGAGAGCAAGCTCCCTCACGGCTCCGCTCGACTTGCATGTGTTAGGCACGCCGCCAGCGTTCATCCTGAGCCAGGATCAAACTCTCCGAATATATCTCGAAAAGTT
>NZ_BDLR01000217.1:0-355 GCF_002049395.1 Carboxydocella sp. JDF658
GGCCCTTGTTCCATCACTCCTTTTTTAAGGCGCTTAATCTGGCGTTCACTTAGACCTAAGCTCATAGCTGCTTCACTGATTGATAGTTTCCCATCAATTAAGGAAGAAATTACCTTGTACCTATTTAGTTGTTCTTGTGTCATTAGATAACGCACCTCGTTTTTCATAGTGACATTTTATCAAAATACTTTACAAGGTGACATTATCACAAGATAATCACAGACTTTTCAATAAATGATTGACAAAGCGAATTTAGTGAATTATAATAATAAAAGAATACATATACGGGGTATATGTAATAACTTAAAATACGGATTAAGTAGTATGATAAAGTTTTCCCTGCGTCAAATAATTT
>NZ_BDLR01000218.1:0-201 GCF_002049395.1 Carboxydocella sp. JDF658
TGGCAATGGCTTTATCAATGGTTTTGACCTGCTTTTCCAGGCATCTAATGGTTTCAAGGCTTGTAGCCAGGATCAAGTTAACCGGTTCCAGAAGATCTCCCCTTAACCTGTGAGCATTACGAGCAGCCTTTTTAAGCGCTTCAGCAGTAGCTTTGGGATCTGAAAAGTGCTTGTTACCTTTCTCCATCAGAAAATCAATTA
>NZ_BDLR01000219.1:0-201 GCF_002049395.1 Carboxydocella sp. JDF658
ACTTTGGCTAAAACGCCTATCAGGTAGCTACGCCGGAAGCTGGAAGCATGGGCTAAGTCTGGTATTCTGATATAAAGAAAGCCGTTCGGGTAAGGGATAATCTGAAACTCTCCTTCGTACTTGCCCAGGTTGCCGGGATAAGGAATATTAAAACCCTCCGGCCACGGTTCCGGCTGGCCGGAAGCGCTAACGTTACACAGG
>NZ_BDLR01000220.1:0-201 GCF_002049395.1 Carboxydocella sp. JDF658
TGAAGTAGGTCCCAAGGGTTGGGCTGTTCGCCCATTAAAGCGGTACGCGAGCTGGGTTCAGAACGTCGTGAGACAGTTCGGTCCCTATCCGTCGCAGGCGTAGGAAATTTGAGAGGAGCTGTCCCTAGTACGAGAGGACCGGGATGGACAGACCGCTGGTGTACCAGTTGTTCCGCCAGGAGCAATCGCTGGGTAGCCAAG
>NZ_BDLR01000221.1:0-228 GCF_002049395.1 Carboxydocella sp. JDF658
GCAAAACCTGACCCGGAAGGTTAATCCTGATAGACCTGGGGAAGGAAAAGGGATGACCCGTGGGGTCAGGGCCTGCTTGAGGCGGCTGGAGGAGAGGCTTTCTGTGCATAACGGGCTTGCTCCGTGTCAGCAGGAGGCGTATAACTCCGTCTGGCCTGACCTGAAGTTATTGGCCCTGTCCGTACGGTGACCCCGTTTAGCCGGTGTCGGAGAAACCGGTAGGCGTCC
>NZ_BDLR01000222.1:0-206 GCF_002049395.1 Carboxydocella sp. JDF658
CTCTCAGGATTTCCGTGAGGCGGATTTGCCTGCCTCACTCCCTACTGGCTTGGACCGGTACTTCCAATCACCGGCTCTCCCTAGCCTCCTGCGTCACCCCTTCGTCTTAACGGTTGTATGGTGGTATCGGATTTTCAACCGATTGTCCATCACCTACGCCTCTTCGGCCTCGGCTTAGGTCCCGACTTACCCTGGGCGGACGAGCC
>NZ_BDLR01000223.1:0-201 GCF_002049395.1 Carboxydocella sp. JDF658
TTATTGACCTTAATAAGCGGGCGAAAGGAAAAGCTTCCTATCCCTGGGCAGTGTCTGTTAACGAGAATGGTGTTCCTATCTGTCCTGCAGGCTTGCCTATGGTTAACTGGGGCTTTCAACAGGACAGATGCCGGATTAAATGGCGCTGCCCTAATTACATGAAACTTGATCAATGCCCTGATCATGAAAAGTGCTCTCCCA
>NZ_BDLR01000224.1:0-544 GCF_002049395.1 Carboxydocella sp. JDF658
GCGGTTAAACTTTTTATTAGTGTCCAGCCTGTCTTTGCCAAAGTTCAGGTTTTCTAAAACAATGGGTTTGCCTGAAAAGAAAGCTATATCTACCACTACTCTGGCTAAAACGCCTATCAGGTAACTACGCCGGAAGCTGGAAGCATAGGCTAAGTCTGGTATTCTGATATAAAGAAAGCCGTTCGGGTAAGGGATAACCTGAAACTCTCCTTCGTACTTGCCCAGGTTGCCGGGATAAGGAACGCTGAAACCCTCCGCCCACGGCTCCGGCTGGCCAGAAGCGCTAACGTTACACAGGGCTACCCCATCAGGGTTTGTGTCTATAGCCAGACAACCTTTAGCAAAGTCCGGTTCCTGCACCCTGACCACTTCAAATGTCAAATGTACCAAATAGCGTCCTTCCAGGGTGCGGATCAGTTCTACCGCATAGGGTAACTTCATGGTCAGCCATATCTGCACCAGTTCCCGGTGTTTTTCCGGCAGCCACAACTTACCCTCAACCCTGGGGGCCTGGCTCATCCTGGGGCGACCAAGTTTATCTATA
>NZ_BDLR01000225.1:0-1407 GCF_002049395.1 Carboxydocella sp. JDF658
TATTTCTCAGCTAAAAAACGCATAATTCGGCCTATTTTGTGTTAAATCGAATTAATTCCCAGCTTGACAAATTCTAAAAAATTTTATGCAACGCTACTGAAATATACATATAGATTTAATTTATTTATTTAATTTGTTCAGGGGGAAGCGGAGATGAGTGATTTTAGAAAAGATGTTTATGAAATGATTAAAGCGCTTGATTTGGAGATCTCTCAACTTCAACAAAAAGGGGCAAAATATCGTATTAATGATGGGCAGTTTCTAAAAGAAACAAATCAATGTTATACTTATCAGTTTTTATTAGCAGATGAAATAACCTTACCTGATGGAAGTCCTGTAAGATTAGTATATAAAAATAAGACTGTATATGGTGAAGTATTAGCAATAGAGGGTTTTGATATTACAATAGAGCTTTCAGATTATATTGGGGATGTAGTAGAAGAGGCAGAGTTATATTGTGAACCTTGGAATATTCTTAAAGAATTAAAAAACAGGCTACAAAATATTATAAACTCGAAAAAAAATGGGTTATGCAGATTGGTATTGTACGGTGATGGCAAAAATATTTTAGATAATGATATATATCAAAATTTACAATTTAAGAATGTTCAAACCGAATTGGCAGCTCGTGCTTATTATAACAAAACTACATACATATGGGGGCCTCCAGGTACTGGCAAAACTTATAATTTAGCAAAAGTAACAGATTACTGTATATCGAAAAATTGTACGGTCTTATTGCTTTCCCATAGTAACGCAGCTGTCGATGGTTTGGTTTATAAAATATATGAGCAACAAAAAAATGTGTGGACACCTGGCAAAATAGTTAGATTTGGAGTTCCTAAACTCCCGGAATTACTGAAAGGCGACGCAATTATTACGGCCTCCCAATTAGTAGAGCATAAGTATCCTAAGCTGAAAAAAGAAAAAGAAAAACTATTTCATGAACAGCAATATTTAAGAAAAAAAGTTAAATCCGGAAATGCTACAAAAGATGAAAAAGAAAAACTGGCAATTATAGAAGATAAATTGAAGGAAATAAGAAAAAATATTAGATTATTGGAAGATGAATATATTAATAAAGCTCAAGTCTTAGGAGTTACTCTTTCTAAGGCAGCTTTAAATAGTCTAATTTATAATAGAAAATTTGACGTCGTAATAGTTGATGAAGCTAGTATGGCATATATTCCGTATGTCGTTTTTGCTGCTTCTCTAGCTAAAAAATCTGTTGTTGTGTGCGGGGATTTTAAACAATTACCGCCCATAGCTATAGGACAACACGAATTAATAGAGCGCTGGTTGAAAAGAGATATTTTTGAACAGGCGGGAATAGTTAAGGCCTTAAAAGAAAAAGGCAAACATCCTAATATGGTTATGCTGGTTGAACAGCGCAGGATGCATAAGGAT
>NZ_BDLR01000226.1:0-201 GCF_002049395.1 Carboxydocella sp. JDF658
ATCCAGGTTGCTGAAGAAATTAGTAAGATTGGCAAGTTTAAAGAAGTAAAAACTTTGCCGATTTATGGTGGACAACCTATTGAGAGACAAATTCATGCCTTGAAAAAAGGGGTACAGATTGTCATTGGAACTCCTGGCAGGATATTAGACCATTTAAATCGTAAGACTCTAATTCTTAACAATGTCAAGATGGTGGTTCTG
>NZ_BDLR01000227.1:0-201 GCF_002049395.1 Carboxydocella sp. JDF658
ACTCCAGACTTAAAGCACAGGCCCTGCTGGACTCCCAAACAGAACTGCTGAAGTTAGAAAATGAAGAAACAGAAGAGAAACTGGGCCGGGCCAGGAAGAAACTCAGCCTGGCTATGAGGAAACTGGCGAAGGCAGAGGAAAAGGGGGCTGCTTCAGAAGTTATTGAAAAGCTCCGCCTGGCAGTCAAGGGGCGGAACAAGC
>NZ_BDLR01000228.1:0-295 GCF_002049395.1 Carboxydocella sp. JDF658
GTTTCCGGTACGGGCACCATACCCCCTCCTTAGAGGCTTTTCTCGGCAGTTTGGCATCAGAAGCTTCGCCCTTACGGGCTCCCCTTCACCTCTCAGGATTCCCGTGAGGCGGATTTGCCTGCCTCACTCCCTACGGGCTTGGACCGGTCCTTCCATTCACCGGCTCTCCCTAGCCTCCTGCGTCACCCCTTCGTATTAACGGTTGTATGGTGGTATCGGATTTTCAACCGATTGTCCATCACCTACGCCTCTTCGGCCTCGGCTTAGGTCCCGACTTACCCTGGGCGGACGAGCC
>NZ_BDLR01000229.1:0-282 GCF_002049395.1 Carboxydocella sp. JDF658
CTCCCGACCGGTCCGGCAGTGCCAGACCGGACTCACGGAGATACCTTTGCAGAATGTTATATGCGCCTACCAGATCGGCGTTCAGTACGACACCGCAGTGGACGAACAGCCCCCGATGCACGCGGGCTTTCTTGCCCCTTTCACCGCACGCCGGGCAGGTAGTGCTGGTGTTCTTCTCCGACACCTTGACCACCCGGATGCCGGCGAGGGCCGCTTTATAAGTGAGCAGGCTTATTATCTTACTGAACGGCCAGGCGTGGAGTTTCTGGTTGCCCGCGTCTC
>NZ_BDLR01000230.1:0-201 GCF_002049395.1 Carboxydocella sp. JDF658
TGGCAATGGCTTTATCAATGGTTTTGACCTGCTTTTCCAGGCATCTAATGGTTTCAAGGCTTGTAGCCAGGATCAAGTTAACCGGTTCCAGAAGATCTCCTCTTAACCTGTGAGCATTACGAGCAGCCTTTTTAAGCGCTTCAGCAGTAGCTTTGGGATCTGAAAAGTGCTTGTTACCTTTCTCCATCAGAAAATCAATTA
>NZ_BDLR01000231.1:0-201 GCF_002049395.1 Carboxydocella sp. JDF658
AAATAGCCATTATAATAAATTATCCAGAATTATGGCCCTATTACTCCAATTATCTCTTATTATCTGCCTTAACTTAAACTTGACTTTTTCAAAGTCGCCCCATAATCGCGTTGGAGGCATTTTTTCCCTCTAATCCGATTGACGGAGGCGATTTCTTTGTTAGGTTTCTGGCGTTCTCATGCAGATTATCAGGTCTGGTTA
>NZ_BDLR01000232.1:0-201 GCF_002049395.1 Carboxydocella sp. JDF658
TAACCAGACCTGATAATCTGCATGAGAACGCCAGAAACCTAACAAAGAAATCGCCTCCGTCAATCGGATTAGAGGGAAAAAATGCCTCCAACGCGATTATAGGGCGACTTTGAAAAAGTCAAGTTTAAGTTAAGGCAGATAATAAGAGATAATTGGAGTAATAGGGCCATAATTCTGGATAATTTATTATAATGGCTATTT
>NZ_BDLR01000233.1:0-310 GCF_002049395.1 Carboxydocella sp. JDF658
ACGGGGTCACCGTACGGACAGGGCCAATAACTTCAGGTCAGGCCAGACGGAGTTATACGCCTCCTGCTCACTCTGGGCAAGCCCGTTATGCACAGAAAGCTTTTCCTCCAGCCGCCTCAAGCAGGCCCTGACCCTACGGGTCATCCCTTTTCCTTCCCCAGGTCTATCAGGATTAACCTTCCGGGTCAGGTTTTGCTTGATTTGCGATATCAGTTGCCTGAGTTCTTCAGTCACCCGTTCCCTGAACCCCATTGCCCGACGACCTATAACCAGTGCCGCCGCGCAATGCACCGGAACGGCGTAACGTTTC
>NZ_BDLR01000234.1:0-201 GCF_002049395.1 Carboxydocella sp. JDF658
CGGCCGTAACTATAACGGTCCTAAGGTAGCGAAATTCCTTGTCGGGTAAGTTCCGACCCGCACGAAAGGCGTAACGACTTGGGCGCTGTCTCAACGAGGGACTCGGCGAAATTGTAGTACACGTGAAGATGCGTGTTACCTGCGACAGGACAGAAAGACCCCGTGGAGCTTTACTGTAGCCTGACATTGGATTTTGGTATT
>NZ_BDLR01000235.1:0-201 GCF_002049395.1 Carboxydocella sp. JDF658
GACCCGTGGGGTCAGGGCCTGCTTGAGGCGGCTGGAGGAGAGGCTTCCTGTGCATAACGGGCTTGCCCAGAGTGAGCAGGAGGCGTATAACTCCGTCTGGTCTGACCTGAAGTTATTGGCCCTGTCCGTACGGTGACCCCGTTTAGCCGGTGTCGGAGAAACCGGTAGGCGTCCTAACAGGACGCGGGAGGCGGAGTTATA
>NZ_BDLR01000236.1:0-201 GCF_002049395.1 Carboxydocella sp. JDF658
CAGCCAAAGGGACGCCCGGCTAACAGGTGGTAGTGGAGGTGGAAAACAACCTGACCCGCATCCTTCAAATTATTGGTTACGAGTCGAAAACCCTTTTCCTCCAAACCCAGGTCCTTGGCAACCCGTCCGGCGACAAGCTGAAGGTGTCCCAACAGTGCTTCGTCAACTTCATCCGCAGCCAGCAAATGAGGGATGTGCTGC
>NZ_BDLR01000237.1:0-201 GCF_002049395.1 Carboxydocella sp. JDF658
CTGTCCGTACGGTGACCCCGTTTAGCCGGTGTCGGAGAAACCGGTAGGCGTCCTAACAGGACGCGGGAGGCGGAGTTATACTCCCACCGGGAGGTCAGCAAAAACCGGTGCAGTACTCCTGTCCGGGTGGAACTCCCGGGCCGAGGTCCCCTGTCGCCCTGCCCCGCGGGGGCAAATCAAGTATTCGGAAAGGAGGCGAAA
>NZ_BDLR01000238.1:0-319 GCF_002049395.1 Carboxydocella sp. JDF658
CCATTAGATGCCTGGAAAAGCAGGTCAAAACCATTGATAAAGCCATTGCCAGGGAATTGGCTAACTTTAAGCACACGCTTGATTCTGTCCCAGGTCTTGGTCCTGTAATGTGTGCAGGTTTAATTGCTGAAATCGGTAATATTCACCGTTTTAATAACGATTCAGCATTGGCGAAATTCGCCGGTTTAACCTGGCGTAGCCATCAATCAGGTGAATTTGAAGCAGATGAAACGCCGCTAACCAGGACGGGTAATGCTTATTTGCGCTATTACTTTGTACAAGCGGCCAATCTGGTTCGGCAACATGAGCCTGAATATCG
>NZ_BDLR01000239.1:0-201 GCF_002049395.1 Carboxydocella sp. JDF658
CAAAACATAGTGATAAGACAGAAATGGACAATCTGATAGTTGAAGAGAAGGATGCAATTAATATTTTTGACCGCGGCTATGTTGATTACAAGAAATTCGACCACTACTGTGAAAAAGGAATAGGTTTTGTAACTCGTCTCAAGTCAAATGCTGTGGTGTATGTGCAAAAAGAATTGCCACTTTCGCCGGCAAGCGAAATTA
>NZ_BDLR01000240.1:0-212 GCF_002049395.1 Carboxydocella sp. JDF658
CCAATTGTTCAGCGCTACACCGATTATAGGCTTATTTTAATTCTTTTATTAATAAATGTGTATAATTTCGGGCACCATGTAATACGTCGAGTAACGGGGTTCCAGAATGAGGAAATTCTCTAAACGGCTCAAGGCGTGCATAATACTTTCAAGTATACTATCTGCAGCGCTTGGATTATCTACCATAATATAATCAAATATCTCGTCTAGGT
>NZ_BDLR01000241.1:0-201 GCF_002049395.1 Carboxydocella sp. JDF658
TCCGTCTGGCCTGACCTGAAGTTATTGGCCCTGTCCGTACGGTGACCCCGTTTAGCCGGTGTCGGAGAAACCGGTAGGCGTCCTAACAGGACGCGGGAGGTGGAGTTATACTCCCACCGGGAGGTCAGCATAAACCGGTGCAGTACTCCCGTCCGGGTGGAACTCCCGGGCCGAGGTCCCCTGTCGCCCTGCCCCGCGGGG
>NZ_BDLR01000242.1:0-201 GCF_002049395.1 Carboxydocella sp. JDF658
TGTAATGCCAGAAAAAGCTACCCTGCTGGACTACTTGCCGACCGGGGCGCTGATAGCCGTCGAAGATCCCAACCGGGTCAGGGAAAAGGCGCTGGCCTGGTATGATGAGCGTGGAGAAACCTTTGCCAGCTGGCTGGAACGGGGTATGGCTTTGCCCGGGCAGGAAGCTTTATATTTCAGCTGGGAAGATATATGGCGGCA
>NZ_BDLR01000243.1:0-237 GCF_002049395.1 Carboxydocella sp. JDF658
CAGCCGGGAAATAGGCTTCCTGAAAATTGTTGGTGGGAAATATGCCGCTTTCATTGATGATATTGACCAGCACCGCTGTGCCATAAGCCGGCAGGCCCTGGCCGGTGACGCCGTTCTCCCGGATTTTCTTCAACAGCCCGCTGACCACTTCCTTGAAGCGGTCGGGCTGGGCTACTTCTACCTTACCGCTGCCTCGCACCACGATGGCCTTCAGGTTCTTGGAGCCCATAACAGCCC
>NZ_BDLR01000244.1:0-201 GCF_002049395.1 Carboxydocella sp. JDF658
TTATTAGCTTGTGTCTAAGCCGTTATCGCTGGGCAGAATTCCGTAAAGAGAAAGGCGGTATAAAACTTCATCTCAGGCTTAATTTGTTTGGGCAAGGGGTCCTGCCGGATTGCGCAACAATTACCACAGCAAAACATAGTGATAAGACAGAAATGGACAATCTGATAGTTGAAGAGAAGGATGCAATTAATATTTTTGACC
>NZ_BDLR01000245.1:0-306 GCF_002049395.1 Carboxydocella sp. JDF658
CTGACACCCGGCTAACTCCTTATAACTGTCAGGTATATTCCTTTAATCCTAAAGTAGTAGCTAATTTTAAAAAGGCTTATCCTGACCTTCCCAAGAATGATTGGACAGATGCCTGGGTAATTGCTGACCGGCTTCGTTTTGGCCGTCTCCCGGAAAATAGCCAGGTCGATTTTCGTTATCTCCCTTTACAGCGGTTAACCAGGTTCCGTTATCATCTGATGCAGACTATTAGCAGGGAGAAAAACTATTTTCTCACTAATCTTTTTCTCAAGTTTAATACCCTGCAACAAAATGAGGTCTTCAGTA
>NZ_BDLR01000246.1:0-428 GCF_002049395.1 Carboxydocella sp. JDF658
CTGAGCAAAGTCCAGCAGGTAAAGCTGGTCTACGAACCCGGGACCGGCGACTGGTACCTGCACATAACCCACAGGGTCCCGGTAACCTATAAGGAAACCGAAAACGTCATGGCGCTGGATCTGGGTATCGTGAACATCGCAGCCGGAGTAATCTCCGACGGCTTTTCTTTCCTCGTGCCCGGCGGGGAACTTCTGGCCCTCGACCGGTACTTCCAGAAAGAAAAAGCCAAACGTACCAAATCCACCAGCAGGCGCTGCATTGAGTTGAACGTCAAGTGGGGCAGGCAGCGCAACCACTACCTGCACGTACTGACCAGGTGGTTGGTCGACCTGGCAGTTGCCCACAACGTTTTCACCATCGTAGTCGGCGAATTAAAAGGTATTCGTGCAGACAGGGAATGGGGAGACGCGGGCAACCAGAAACTCCA
>NZ_BDLR01000247.1:0-201 GCF_002049395.1 Carboxydocella sp. JDF658
TGACGGGGGCCCGCACAAGCGGTGGAGCATGTGGTTTAATTCGAAGCAACACGAAGAACCTTACCAGGGCTTGACATATGGATGACAGCTGCAGAGATGTAGCGTTCTTGGCTTCGGTCAAGACATCCATACAGGTGGTGCATGGTTGTCGTCAGCTCGTGTCGTGAGATGTTGGGTTAAGTCCCGCAACGAGCGCAACCC
>NZ_BDLR01000248.1:0-319 GCF_002049395.1 Carboxydocella sp. JDF658
CGATATTCAGGCTCATGTTGCCGAACCAGATTGGCCGCTTGTACAAAGTAATAGCGCAAATAAGCATTACCCGTCCTGGTTAGCGGCGTTTCATCTGCTTTAAATTCACCTGATTGATGGCTACGCCAGGTTAAACCGGCGAATTTCGCCAATGCTGAATCGTTATTAAAACGGTGAATATTACCGATTTCAGCAATTAAACCTGCACACATTACAGGGCCAAGACCTGGGACAGAATCAAGCGTGTGCTTAAAGTTAGCCAATTCCCTGGCAATGGCTTTATCAATGGTTTTGACCTGCTTTTCCAGGCATCTAATGG
>NZ_BDLR01000249.1:0-209 GCF_002049395.1 Carboxydocella sp. JDF658
TTTCCATTCGCGCTGAGGGAACCTTTGGGCGCCTCCGTTACTCTTTGGGAGGCGACCGCCCCAGTCAAACTGCCCACCTGACACTGTCCCCTACCCGGCTCTCGTGTACGGGTTAGAACTTCAATATCACAAGGGTGGTATCCCACCAGCGACTCCACTTAGGCTGGCGCCTAAGCTTCCCAGTCTCCCACCTATCCTGTACATGCAAT
>NZ_BDLR01000250.1:0-256 GCF_002049395.1 Carboxydocella sp. JDF658
CCTTAGTTTGAATCCCTCCTTTGCCCCTGGGGCATGTAAAGTTGGTTGCTGCGCAGCAGAGCATCAACCATACGCACTAACTTGCGTGCTGTGAGAACCAAGGCGCGGCGATGATGATGGGTTTTGCTTTCCCGGTACTTTCGGGCATAGAAATCCCGATATTCAGGCTCATGTTGCCGAACCAGATTGGCCGCTTGTACAAAGTAATAGCGCAAATAAGCATTACCCGTCCTGGTTAGCGGCGTTTCATCTGCTT
>NZ_BDLR01000251.1:0-201 GCF_002049395.1 Carboxydocella sp. JDF658
CCTTACTATTGAAGCCAATGGGCCCGGGGTGCAACTGGGGGAGATATGTGCTATTAGCAGTAGAAATGGCGGTCCGAGGATTCTTGCCGAAGCGGTGGGGGTTAAGGAAAAGAAAGTATTACTGATGCCCCTGGCTGATACCAGCGGGATAGGACCGGGATGCGAGGTGCTGGCTCTGGGGCGCAATCTGGAAATTCCCGT
>NZ_BDLR01000252.1:0-201 GCF_002049395.1 Carboxydocella sp. JDF658
AAACTCACCAAATCCAATATGGATGCTGTGGACAAAACGCTGGAATTCATGGACCAGGGCGACCAGGGCTTGATTTTTGCCAACCTGGTGGATTTTGACTTCCTCTATGGCCATCGCAATGATGTAGAAGGTTATGCCCGGGCTTTAAGCGAATTTGACCAGCGCTTGCCGGAAATCATGGGACGGATGGGCAATGATGAC
>NZ_BDLR01000253.1:0-373 GCF_002049395.1 Carboxydocella sp. JDF658
TGAACTCCCGCTTTGTCGATGACTCCAGACTTAAAGCACAGGCCCTGCTGGACTCCCAAACAGAACTGCTGAAGTTAGAAAATGAAGAAACAGAAGAGAAGCTGGGCCGGGCCAGGAAGAAGCTCAGCCTGGCTATGAGGAAACTGGCGAAGGCAGAGGAAAAGGGGGCTGCTTCAGAAGTTATTGAAAAGCTCCGCCTGGCAGTCAAGGGGCGAAACCATCGGGTGGTTTCACTGGCAAAAAGGCTGGCTGAACTGAAGGACTACCGGGAGAAGGGGACAATACCGGAGGTAGTCTTTGGGGGCAGAAGGCTGTGGGAAAAGGTCTGCCAGGGCCGGGCCGCCCGTGAAAAATGGCGGCACGCCCGCAGGAA
>NZ_BDLR01000254.1:0-17135 GCF_002049395.1 Carboxydocella sp. JDF658
GCGGCAGTTACTGCAGGGTGAACTGGTAGCCAGCTGGCTACCCCGGCGGGCTGCGGAAGGCCATAAGGGTACCTATGGTAAGGTGGTAGTAGTGGCGGGGAGCCGCAACATGTCGGGAGCTGCGGTGCTGGCCACTCTGGGCGCCTTGCACGGAGGAGCAGGCCTGGTAGAGGTAATTGTCCCCCGTTCCCTGCAGGACCGGGTGGCAGTGGCTGTACCGGCAGCCCTGACCCGCGGGGTAGAGGAAACCCCGAGCGGGACCCTGGCGGAAGCGGCGCTGGAGGAAATCACCGCTGGCCTGGCGGGAGCCCAGGCGGTGGTAATCGGGCCAGGACTGGGACAGGAGGAAGAGACCGGCCGCTTGTTTCGCCAGGTACTGGAGCGGATTGGTTGCCCGACTGTGATCGATGCGGATGGGTTGAACTACCTGGCGGCAGCAGGGGAAAAACTGCAATTGCCTCCAGGCACTATTCTTACTCCCCATCCTGGCGAAATGGCTCGTCTCACTGGCCTAACCACTGCTGAAGTACAAAAGGACCGGCTGGCAGCGGTGGAACGGGCCTGGCGCAACTGGCAGGCGGTAATAGTGCTGAAAGGCGCCCGTACCTTGATTGCGGCCGGGGAAAACTGCTATTATTTCAATCCCACCGGCAACCCCGGTATGGCTACAGGGGGCAGCGGGGATGTTCTGGCCGGTTTGATTGGGGCTTTGCTGGCTCAGGGGCTGTCGCCGGAACAGGCAGCAGCAGCAGGGGCCTGGCTGCATGGCCGGGCTGGAGATCTGGCCCGCGAAGAAATGGGAGAGCTGGCGTTGACAGCACTGGATGTGGTAAATTATTTACGGAAAGTATCCCGGGAAATTTGGCAGTTGGGAGGTAGTAAGCTATGATGGCCAGGGAAATAATGACCAGGGATGTTATTACTGTGCATCTGGAAGATTCAGTGGAAAAGGTGGCCCGCTTGCTGGCGGAAAAAGGTATCAGCGGAGTTCCGGTGGTAAATGATGAAAATAAACTGGTGGGGATAGTGACTGAAGGGGATTTTATCGTCCGCAGCAAGAAATTGCGGGTACCTACCTATTTTCAACTGCTGGGCGGGGTCATCTATTTTGAAAGCCCGCACCGGCTGGAGGAAGAATTGCGGAAAATGACTGCTACCAGGGTCAAGGATATTATGACCGAGGATGTAATCAGCATTGTAGAAGAAACACCCATTGAGGAAATTGCCACTATTATGGTGGAGAAAAAAATCAACCGCCTGCCGGTGGTGCGCAATCACAAGGTAGTGGGAATTGTTTCCCGCTCGGACCTGGTAAAAGCGATGGTGGGAATGAAAAAACCCCACCACCATGGGGAAGAGAGGCAGGGAGAATAATGCATTGCCGGCCGGTTTGGGCGGAAATAGATTTGGGAGCGATAGGACATAATGTGCGGGAACTCAGGCGGGTAACCCAGCCCCGGGCCAGGTTGATGGCAATTGTCAAGGCCAATGCCTACGGGCATGGGGCGGTGGAAGTGGCACGGGTAGCCCTGGCTAACGGAGCAGAACGCCTGGGGGTGGCCCTTTTACAGGAAGCCATTGAATTGAGACGGGCCGCCTTCGGGGTGCCCATCCTGATTCTGGGCTATACGCCTCCTGATGGGGCTCTGGATGTGGTTAAATATAACCTGACTCAGACTGTTTTTGATTACCAGGGAGCAGAAGCCCTCTCCTGGGCAGCAGTACAGCTGCGCAAAACCGCCAAAATTCATCTTAAACTGGATACCGGCATGGGCAGGCTGGGGTTTGTCACTACCAACCCCCGTTCCCTGGAAGAAATTTTGCGGATAGCCCGCTTACCAGGGCTGGAAATCGAGGGGATATATACCCATTTCGCCTCCAGTGATAGCAAGGATAAAACTTCGGCTCTAAGGCAGCTGGAGCTCTTCCGCAACTTTGTAGACCAGCTGGAAAAGCTGGGACTGGAAATTCCTCTTAAACACACTGCTAATAGCGGGGCTATTCTGGATATGCCCTCTGCCCATCTGGATCTGGTACGGGCCGGGATTGCCCTCTATGGCCTGTACCCTTCCGATGAAGTGAAAAAGGAAAAAGTGGCCCTGCGTCCGGCGATGACCTTGAAGGCGCGCATCGCCTATGTTAAGGAAGTGGGGCCTGGCAGCGGGATCAGTTATGGCTCAACCTATGTCACCAGTGGCTGGGAAAGGATTGCTACCATCCCGCTGGGTTATGCTGACGGCTATAACCGCCGGCTTTCCAACCGGGCCGAAGTGCTGATCAAAGGCCAGCGCTGCCCGGTGGTAGGGCGGGTTTGTATGGATCAGTTTATGGTGCGGGTCTCCCATCTGGAGCAGGTAACAGCCGGGGAGGAAGTGGTCCTTTTTGGCCGGCAGGGCCAGGCTGAATTGCCGGTGGATGAACTGGCCAGCATACTGGATACTATCAATTACGAGCTGGTTTGTGCAGTTAGCAGCAGGGTGCCCCGCATCTATGTCTAAAACCAGTCCACAATCCAGGGAGCCAGGAAGGAGGTTAGGATGGCTGCCACTGCCATGGCTACTCCGGCCAGGGCACCCTGGGTTTCGCCTTCCTGCAGGGCAATGGCTGTGCCCTGACCATGGGAAGTGGTACCCAGAGCCAGACCCCGGGCAGCGGCATCATTTATTCCAGTTTTATTCATCAACCAGGGGCCAATGGCAGCGCCGATCATGCCGGTAGCCACCACAAAGGCTACGGCCAGAGCGGGATCACCTCCGATAATCCTGGCAATTTCCAGTGCGATAGGTGCTGTTACTGATTTGGGGGCCAGGGAGAGCAAAATGGTGCGCTGCAGCTGAAAGAAAAGGCCCACTCCCAGCACTGTAAACATGGAACTGACAGCTCCAGCGGCTATGGCTGTCAGGTAGCCGACCAGATTGGTTTTAAGTAGACGGCTATTGCGATAAAGAGGGACGGCCAGGGCTACTGTTGCGGGACCAAGCAGAAAGGTCATGATGTCCCTGGCCTGTTTATAATCATCAAAAGTGAGATTAAAACTGCTTAAAACGAGAATTATGATGGTGGTGGAAACAATCACTGGATTAAGCAGAGAAATCCCGGTGCGCAAAAACAGCTTGCGGCTGAACCAGTAACATAAAACAGTGAGGGTGATGGAAAAAAAAGTAATCACTGGCCTTCAATCTCCTTCCGGCCCAGACGCTGGGCAGTATAACCTGTTACCAGGATGGTAACAGCGGCACTAATTAGCAGGGCCAGAAAAAGCTGCAGGCCTGCCTGCCGGAACAGATGCCCCCAGGCCATCAGGCCAACGGAGATGGGAATAAAGAAAAAAGCCAGGTGTTTAAGTAAAAGGTTTGCTCCTGCTTCAATCCAGGCCAGGGGGATAAGGCCACTGACCAGAGCGAAAAACAGCAGCAACATGCCCAGCACGTTTCCCGGGATGGGCACATGGGTTAAGGAGGCCAGATAGTTTCCCAGTTGATAAATGCCATATAACAACAGCCACTGGCTCAGGATCTTCAACCATTTCTGCAACATCCATTCCACCTCCTGGTAAGACTTAACCCTTATTTTACTGAAAAATTCAGGTAATTTCAATTATAAATTAATCCCCTGGTCTTCTCTACGGAAGAGCCAGGGGATAATTTCCATGCTTTATTCTTCCAGGGTAGTCAGGTCACCGGGATCCTGACCTAGCTCCTGAGCTTTCAGTAAACGGCGCATGATTTTGCCAGAACGGGTTTTAGGCAATTTGGGGACAAAATCCAGTTCAGAGATAATTACTATGGGGCCCAGTTCATTGCGGACGTGGTTGACCAGCTCTTTTTTCAATTCCTCTGTCCCCTCATAACCCAGTTTCAGAATGACGAAAGCTTTCAGTACTTCCCCTTTAACCGGATCGGGTTTGCCGATAGCGGCTGCCTCGGCTACTGCGGGATGGCTGACCAGAGCGCTTTCCACTTCCGCAGTACCGATGCGATGGCCGGCAATGTTCAGCACATCATCAGCCCGGCCCAGTACGGTGAAATACCCTTCTTCATCTTTCACTGCCACATCCCCGGTCAGATAATAGCCGGGAATAGTGGTCCAGGTTTTGCTGTAACGTTCATCATCACCGAAAACAGTGCGCAGCATGTGGGGGAAGGGGTTTTTCAGGACCAGCAAGCCGCCTTTGTTAGGAGGCTGGGGATTACCGGCTGAATCCACTACATCGGCCACCACTCCCGGCAGGGGGACTCCCACTTTCCCTGGTTTGGCAGCCATGGCTGGCAGAGTGCCCAGAGTGGGTCCGCCCAGCTCTGTTTGCCACCAGTTATCCACGATGTACCCGCCCTGGCTGGAAAGCAATACTTCATAGGCCCAGCGCCAGGCCTCGGGGTTCAGAGGCTCGCCAGCACAGGTAATCAGGCGCAGGGAAGTCATGTTGTATTCTTTGGGATAGGTATCCCCGTATTTCATCAACAGGCGTATGGCAGTGGGGGCGGTAAAGATAACGGAGACCCTATATTTTTCTACTATTTCCCAGGGAGTGGCGGGACTGGGATAATCCAGGGCCCCTTCCCGGAAAACGGTGGTAATGCCCGCTACCAGGGGCGCATAGACAATATAGGAATGGCCTACAATCCAGCCAATATCGGAAGTACACCAGAAAATATCATCATCCTTGAGGTCCATGAAAGTCCGGGCATGATAGTAAGTGCCCACCATGTAGCCGCCGTGGACATGCAATACTCCTTTGGGTTTACCGGTAGTGCCTGAGGTGTAGAGAATGAAGAGAGGATCTTCTGCTTCCATAACTTCGGCGGGACAATCGGGTTTGTGGTTGAAGAGGGTGAGGAAATCCACTTCATTGTCTTTCAGGGGCACTTTTTCGGTTTTACGCTGCCAGAATATCACTTTTTCAACACAGCTAACCCCTTCCAGAGCTTGATCGACTATGCTTTTGAGATCCACTTCCTTGCCGCGGCGATAACCGATATCGGCAGTGATCACCAGTTTGGCCTGCGAGTCGTTAATCCGTTCCCGCAGGGCACCGAAGCCGAGACCGGCATAAACCACACTGTGGATAGCTCCCAGCCTGGCACAGGCCAGCATGGAGATTACCCCTTCTAAGGTCAGGGGCATGTAGATAATGACCCGGTCGCCTTTTTGCAAGCCCAGGGTTTTCAGGCCATTGGCAAAACGGCAGACCCGGTCATAGAGCTGGGCATAGGTTAGAGTCTGTTCACTGCCATCTTCACCCAGGAAAATAAAGGCGGCCTTGTTTTTCCGCCAGGTATTGAGGTGCCGGTCCAGGGCATTATAGGTAATATTGCATTTCCCCTCGCTAAACCAGCGATGTTTGGGATATTCCCATTCCAGGACTTTTTCCCAGGGCGAAAACCATTCCAGCTCAGCTGCTACTTTGCCCCAGAATTCCTCCGGCTGGCTGACGGAATAAGGATAGATTTCTTCGTAATTGGGCAGGGCAGCATTTTCTTTAATTCTGGCCGGGGGCTCATATTTTGTTTCTACCTGCAACAGGTTATCCAGCTTAAGATCTTCCAAACTGTCCACCTCCAGTGATAAAAATCTTTCTTACCACTATTTTTGGCTAAAAATATAAAAAAGTGAATAAATATGCATTAAATCAGCAAAAAAGGGAGGGGAACAGTCGCTGGCGCGGGGTAAAAAAATTACCAGCCATTTACCTTTAATTGAGCTGCCATTCAATATATAATAAAGAAAGACTATGAATGGGGGAGGAAAGAACCATGGATTTGCTCACAGCATTAGAAGAAGCATTGCAGGAGGAAATAGAAGCCCAAAAAAATACCGGGAAGCAGCTGCCCAGGCAGCCGATCCCGAAACCCGCTTGCTCTTTGAACAATTGGTTCGTGAGGAGGAACAGCACGAAAAACGCATTCGTGAAAGAATAAAAGCGGTCAAGCTTTTAGGCTATTAATAAATGGCAGATAAAAAGAGCATAAGGCCAAATAGGGCAACCAGGAGAGCCAGGGAAATTCTGAGCTTACTTCTGGCTGCTGAGTGGCCCTGGAATTTTTCCGCGGAAAAATGGGTAACTGCTACAGCAGCACTGGCAAAACCCACAACTACCGCTAGCTTGAGCAGGGCCGGAATGTGATGAAAGGTGGTTTCTGGAGTCAGGGTTTTCCAGATGGACAGGCTATAATAGATAACCACTATAAACTCAATGAATGCGGCCGCTACTTGCAGGGAGAGGCCTTCCTTCTGGAGCAGCACTGTTTCATTGGCATGAATCAGTTCTACCTGGGTTTGGACTACATCAATGGCGGCTTTGGCGTTCTGGAGTGAAAGCTGTAATTGCTGGGAAGTATTATGGAAATCTTTGAGCTGGTTACTGAACTCAGGCAATACATCTGTTAACAGTGCTTTAGGACCGGCGCTTTCTTTGGTTAAACGCAGGAGAATTTTGCTCTGCCGGTTGATATCCAGCTGTAAAGTGGCTTCAATATTCTTGAGTACCAGGGCATTACTGCCCAGGGTGCCATAGAGCTGGGCCAGTTCCTGCAGGGTTTCTTCCCAGAAGAGGCTTTTTTCTTTTTCCGATTGCTGTTCCAGCTGTTTCTGTTTATGCAAAATGCTGGCCAGGCGGCGGTCGATTTCCCGCTTGTCTTGAGTGATCATTTTTCTCTGGTCTTTAAACAAGCGCAGCTCCTGGTTCAGGCGAAAAAAGCCCAGATCCAGCAGGGGTAAGTCCCTCAGGGTTAAAGGCTCCAGGGGGCGATCTGCTACAGGGAGCAGGTGATAATAATGGTGCTGCCTATTTGCATAGTTATGCCGCAAGAGGCCATATTTGGTTACTGTAGTGGCAGTCTCCTGCAAAAGTGGCCGGGGCAAATCCAGTTCCTCTGCCGGAGCGACGACCAGGGTAGTCTGGCCCAGAAGATAATCAGCATCTTCAGGTGAAGTCACCACTTCGGGTAGAAGCTGGGCTGGTGAGCCTTCCAGCCATTGTACGACAATCGTTATGGTTTCAAATTCGAACAGAAGTGCCCTGCCGGCAGGAATGACTATTTCTTTTAACAGATTAAGTTCATTTTCATTGACCAGATCGGCCCAGGCAGGAGGAGATTCTGTACCTATCTGGCGGTTACTCAATTGTTGCCAGAGGTTGACGATCTCTGCTTCGTCCCGGGAAAACAGATACTGATAATGAATAATACCGTTTTTTGCCATCTTTTGCCTCCTTTCCCCTGGCATAAAGTATATCATTTGCCACCCGGGGAAGCAAAGGGGTATAATAGATTTAAGTATATTCAGAGGAGGCGGGTGTATGTATACTGACCAGGAACTTAAGGCAATTCTGGATGAGATGCGGACAATTGCCATCGTGGGCATTTCCGACAAAGAGGACCGGCCCAGTTACCGGGTGGCAAAGTACCTGCAGGACCAGGGGTACAGGATCATTCCCGTCAATCCCCGTTTGCAGGAGGTGCTGGGGGAAAAAGCCTATCCTGACCTGAAGAGCATTCCTGAACCTGTAGATGTGGTGGATGTTTTCCGCAAACCGGAAGAAGTGGTGCCAGTAGCCCGGGAAGCAGTGGAAATCGGGGCGAAAGTTCTCTGGTTACAACTGGGGATTCAAAATGAGGAAGCGGAAAAACTGGCTGCTGCAGCAGGACTTAAGACCGTAGCAGATCGTTGCCTGAAAATAGAACATGCACGTTTAATGGAGAGGGGTTAATCGATGCAAGTTAGCTTGGAGTGTGTACCCTGTTATTTGCGCCAGGTATTGAATGCCATGCAACACGGTGAGATACCCGTTGAAGAACAGGGTAAAATACTGGACCAGATTCTCCTTGAGATTCCGCAGCTGGACAAGACTGCCACTCCGGCTTTAAACTCTTCCCTGTTATTGCACCGTTTGCAGGAAATGGCCGGGGTCGGGGATCTTTTCCAGGAGGCCAAGGAAAAATCCAATGAGCAGGCCCTGGCCTTATTACCCCTGCTGCGGGAAATGGTCAGTGAGGCGGATTGGCCGCTGGAACTGGCAGTTAAGCTGGCTGTAGCCGGTAATATAGTGGATCTGGGGATATTGCAGGATTATGACCTGGAGGCCAGCATTCGTCAAGTTTTACATGAACCTTTTACCATTTACCATCTCCCGGCACTGGCCCAGGATCTGCGCACAGCCCGGAAGGTGCTGATTATCGGGGATAACAGCGGGGAAATTATTTTTGATTCTCTGCTGGTGGAACAACTGCTTGCTTTGGACCTGGAGGTAACTTACAGTGTCAAAGCCGGGCCCATTCTCAATGATGCTACCCGTGAGGATGCGGAAGCTGCTGGCTTGCCCCGGCTGTGCCGGGTGATCGATACCGGAAATAATTTTCTCGGCGTAGTTCCCGAACATTCAGGACAGGAGTTTTTACAGGCCATGGCTGAAGCTGATGTGGTTATTTCCAAAGGCCAGGCCAATTATGAGTCTCTGGAGGGTACGGAACTGGCTGGTGAAAAAACGTATTTTTTGCTCAAGGCCAAATGCCCACTGGTAGCAGCTCATCTAGGGGTTGAACTGGGCGACCTGGTACTGAAAAAGAATGACTTGAGGCGGTAAAACTCATGAAGAAAAAAGGCCTGTACTTTATTGGAATTATTATCCTGTTAGCTGGCGCATTCTATTATTTTTGGCCGCGACCGGGGGTACAGCTTCAGTTTCAGCAACAACCGGTAACAAGACTGGGCGAAGAAGGCCGGGTTGCAGTGCTGGAATATCGTGATTTTAATTGGCCCGGAGGGTTTAGTATCTCCGGCGAGCAATTTCGCCGTCAGCTCCAGGCACTGCGCCAGGCAGGCTATACTCTGGTCACCCCTGAAGAATTTCGGGACTGGTTACAGGGAAAAAAGGAGATAAAGGATAAGAGCATTCTCCTCACTATTGATGATGGTTATGCCAGTGTTGCCGAGATTGTTCCCATTCTGCGGGAATTCAAAGCGCGGGCCCTGGTCTTTCTGGTTACTTCCCGTACAGGCAAACCGAAATTGACTGACGCTCAGCTGCAGGAGTTTGCTGACGTTCTACGGCCGGAAAGTCATACCCATAATCTGCACTATCAAGGGGAGATCAGACCGGGGAAAACAGGACCAGCCCTGACCTCCCGTCTCTGGCTGGCTGCTGAAGGTCGCCAGGAGAACAGGGATGAGTATAAATTGCGCCTGAGAACCGACCTGGAAACAAGTCTGGCTACTTTACTACCAGTTAATAAACGGCCGGAATTTTTCGCCTATCCCTATGGGGTAAGCAACAATGATGTAATTCAGTTATTGAAGGAACATGGAATCAAATTTGCCTTTGGTACCAGGCCTGGCCTGGTCACTCGCAAGAGCGATCCCTGGTACTTGCCCCGTTTTGAGGTAGGCATGCCGTCCTTTACCCCGGAACGGCTGCTGGCCATGCTGGAAGTGGAGTTTGGCAAGAGGGAAGCCTTCAGTGGCTGGCAACTGGCTGGCATTGATAACTTCCAGCCCAGGATTTTCTGGCTGGAGGAAGGCCAGGTACGGGAAGCCCTGCAAATTACCGGGCCGGGCTGGAAATTCCAAAAAATAACCAGGGACCAGCTGGGACCATTTCGACGCTGGCAGTTGAGCTGGGAAAAAGAGAATGGGGAAAAACTGGCCATCGACCTTTACTCTGTTCCAGGCGGGGGCATGTACCTGCTGGAGTGGACCCCTGCTAATCAGGATAGTAAGTTAGTCTACCACTGGCAACGGGTAGGGGAAAAGGGGCCCTGGCAGGTGCGGACCATATCCTATCGGCCCTCTCAGTATGGCCCTTACAGTCAACTGGCTTCAATGGTTACTACCAGCTCCTGGCCTGCTCCAGACGACAAATGGCTGGTCCAACCCAACCGCGGCTATTTCTGGCCGGGGCAGAAAGGGGAAGTCTATCTCAGTCGCGGTGACAGCTGGGAGGTTCTGCAGGAAGATACCCGCAGGGAACTGGACCCAGGGGCCAAAGTACAATTGCATAGCAACCAGTATGGTACTGCTCTCTGGTATTCCGTTACCGGGCTAAAACCCGGCCAGGCTTACAGCCAGTGGGGTGCCGTTGCCAGTGAGCAGTTGCTTAACTGGGAGAATCAGATTAGCATTGCCGATGTGCGTCGGGCTGATGGTGACCGTTATCGTAAAGTTTTACGCGATGGGATCTATAACCAAACCCCGGGTGGATATGAGCCCGGGGGGGAGCGGGTCTTCTGGCGTATCCCCGCCCAGCATGTGGGCATGATGGCATTAGACCATGATGAGGTATTTTTCCGAAACCTGGTTGCCCTCAGCCTGTTTAATGCCGTTGAGCGCCAGAATCAGGCCGGGATCTGGCCGACAGAACATCTTGTTAAAAATTTGAAAGAAAAATATGGTCTGGACCAGCCTTTCTTTGATACGCGCTTTAATACCGATACCGGTATGTTTTTATTAAAGGTGTATCGTCAATACCAGATTCAGGCTGCCCGCCAGAAGGCGGAGCAGTACGGTAAATATCTCTGGCTCTATGTGGAAAATAACCATTTTACCACTCAAAACAAAGGCTATCTGGTTTATGATTACCAGAATCTAACGGCTAGCAAAGTAATTACCCATACCAGTCTCAATCATCAGCTAGCCGAGATCAACTTTTTCCTGGAACTGTATTTGTTAACTGGTGAGGAGGCCTGGTTGACTCAGGCAGAGAAAATGCTACAGGGCATCAGGGATATTGGTACAGCCTGGATTAAACCAGATGGAGATTTGCATTATGCCTACTTGCCCGATGGCAGTTTGGGCATGCAAGATTATCCGCTGGTAACCCTGAAGGATTTGTTGTATACCCAGGAGCTGCTGTTGAAAATCAAAGGGAGTCGAGATCCCTTGCTGGACCAGCTGATAAGCAGCAAACAGGCGTATTTACAAAAACAAAAACTAGGACCGCAATAGTGCGGCCCTAGTTTTTTGTTTCTTCAGCATATTGCAAAATCCGGTTGAGGATTTCTTCCCGGCGCTGATTGATGGCGGTGAAATCCATGGCGGGAATGTAGTAGGTTTCCATGCGGTCATGTTCGGCTTTGGCTTCTTTAATATATTTAACCGCCCGGTAGAAAGAGGTCCAGAAACGGCCTTTAACACTGTCGATTTCAGTAGTATAGAGAGATAAACGCTGACGATTGAGATAATCATTTAGATTATAAATTGTAGCTGTTGCCGGCAGCTGCAGGTCTGAGGGGATATTGCCATTGATAACTGCCACTTTCAAGGCGGGAATGATGATCCCATCCAGTTTGGTCGGGTCAAAGGAGCAATGATAGGCCTGGCAGTCCAGTCCTAGCAACTGGGCCCTGGTCAGGAGCCGTTCGATCAGGGTGGATTTGCCGGTGCCTGGATCTCCTTGCAGGACAAAGATTTTATCAACACCAATCAACAAGGTATCCCAGCTGTTTACCGGGCCGAGGGGTGTGATGGCTGAGGCAAAAAGGCGACGGATTTTGGCGGGACGGATAAACTGGGGTTTAATATCAGCAAAGATTTCCTCTTCTAGTTTGAGGGTAAGGCGGTTAACCTGAGGAAAATTCTGGCTTTCCTGCAGATAGGATTCCCATTCATCCAGAACAATCTTGGCTTCCGCCAGAGCCTGATAGGCGATGACAAAGAGGCGGCCCACCCGGGCATTGCTTTCCATGATGGCAGTCTTATTGGCCCGCAGCATATCTTCCTGCCAGTGGTCACCGAGATGGATGATTTCGTCTACTGCCCCGGGGTTCTTGGGATCAACCCCATGGGGGGCGGTACCATCCAGCAAGGCGATCCGCAGAGCGGGGATGACCACGCCATCCAGGGAATTATTGTCGGAAGAACAGCAGTGAAATTCTACTTCATACCCCTGTTCCAGCATGGCTTCACCGATACGGCGCATGAAGGTGGACTTACCGACCCCGGGGCCACCCTTGATAACGAAAATGCGGGTAGCATCGGGTTCAATCATGTGATGATAGAGAGAATAGAAGCCCTGACAAGTGTTCCCACCCGGGAAAAGACGCCGTAGAATTCCTTTGTTCACTCTCGAACCTCCCTAGTTGTTTTGGGCTTTTGCCCTAATAAATATATATGATTTTTTTAGGCAAGTGTGCATAGAAAATTTACAATTATCAGTTTGCCAAGATAGAATTCTGGTTTTGATTGTTCATTTGATCATCATTCATTGAAGCTCCCTTCCTTTAAATTTCCGTGCTTAACCGGCGGCCGTTGCCGTAATTTAGGCATATTAAAACCACCCTTGCATTTTAGCTTGGGTGGTTTTCACTGCTCTTTTATTCTCCATGTTACCCTCTCTATCTGGTCAGGAGAAATCTCCTCAAGTTCACCCTCATCTTCCGGGAACTCAACCAGGTATCCGAGAGGATCTTTTCCAACGTAAACGACAGTACCTTCTCTGCCATCTTTCAGTAAAACTACATCGTGTTCCTCCACAATCATTTTCATCACCTCTTATCAACATAGATGGTTGTTAATCTTGGTCTCCCAGTCTCTTTTTCGATAAGCCAACCCGTAATAACTGGTGCTGTCTTGCCATTCGGGCCTGTTAGTTCCATCCTTACCTCATACTTGTCGCCATACTTCGTATTGCCCTTATAGACCGCAGGGTACTTGGATAAATTTGCTTTTACATCCTCTATTAACTGCCGATAGTTACTTTTATTATACCCCAGCGCTTTCTCAAATGCTATAGCCTTGTCACGCCCGCCCTTGGCATGTTCTATATTTAGCGCGTAACCAAGTAGTTTATTCTCAGGAATATGGGCGTTTTCTGGCGTTATTATCCCGAACCTGGCATTTTCTTTAAGCCAGTCCTGATAATGCTTCAAAATTGCAGCATCCTGGCCTCTGGGCTTTTGCCCAGCCTTCTCGTATGACCGTTGCAACTGTCGGGCCGCTTTCAATTTATCTTCCAGCGGTGCGACCTCGTTATAAAGCGCTTCCCTTGCCCTTTTCCGGTTAGTAGCGATCGTCACCGCATCCCTCATCTCTTTGTACGCCTGCTTTTCCCTCTCGTTTCGCGGGTCCTCAGTCAACGATGTATTACTGTACTTTTGCACCTTTTCTGCGTCCGGATCCAGCTCTCGAACATAAGGATGTAAGGAATGCCGACAATTCGGATGAATTGGCGGCCTGTATTCATCCGTCAGCTTTGGATAGCGTTTATCTTGGCCGGAGATGCTAAATACCTTGCCCTGGAGCGGAGCACATTTTTCGCAGGTTGGATAATGCGTTGTTATCTTCACCAAATCAAGCCCCGCTTCCCGGCAGGTATTTATCGTGGCCGCGCTAGCCGCTTCCCTGGTGGTAGTCCTGGCCACCATCTCAGCGTAAGAGTCCAACCTCCATTTTCTGCCCAGCTTGTCCACAAAAGCAGTCTGTCCCTGGTCAAGCAGCCGCTGGATTACCCGCTGTTTCATGTCCTTTATCGTGGTACCGCTGGCCATTTTGCGTCCGGCTTCTTCAAGGGCAACGCGCCTGAATTGGTCATCAATTCGCCGTCCTATAAACTGAAAGGAATCGTGCATACTCATGAGGTGAAGAAGCCTGTATCGCGCCGTCTGTTTTTAATGGCAGCAGGCCACACCCTGTTAGGAGTACTGCTGCCGGCGGGATTAAAGGCGGTAGCTACTGAACCAGTATATCAGCAAGTTGACTGGGAACAAGTCTGGGCGGGGAAAGAATGGGGATATGTTGTCGATGTGTCCCGTTGTATCGGATGTGCCCGCTGTGTGCTGGCCTGCAAACTAGAAAACGGGGTACCGCTGCAAGAGCCAGTTAACCAGGGACAAGTCGGAACTGATGCTTTTTTATTATGGCCGACAAACCTTACATGGATCATAGCCGGCTTTGATAGCCTGTTCCCGGCTGTTAAACCATACGCGATGGCTGGGACTGATTTTTTGGGCCCATTTACAGCTGGGATAATGAAACTTCCGGGAATTAGAATTACCCAAATAGGATTTTCTGCTAACTGTGGGGGAAGATACCCGGCTCGTTCCGGTCTTTTCCGTAATCCCCCAGAGGCCTTTGTTTTGGTTGCGGGCTTCCCGCTGTAATTTGACAAACAGGTCAGCATATTTCACATTGGGAGGAACGGTCATGACCTGGGCATAACCATTCTGCAGCAGGATAGCATTGAACATCTTCTTCCGGACTTCCGGTTCCCGGGTGGAAGCGGGTTTTTCCAGCCAGACATAGGCCAGGAGGCGACCATATTTGTCCCGTTTTTCTATATCGAATTCCAGGAAAACTTTACGGCCTTTTAAGGCACTGGTAGTATATTTTTGGGCAGCCTGGCCATAGGGTTGTTCCTTGATGCCCAGCTCGGGATGGGCGATTTCAGGAGTATTGACCCCGATCATCCTTACCCGTTCATTTTTACCGTTAAATAAAACATGAATAGTATCACCATCAGCAATGGAAACTACTCTGGCAGGTGTAAACTGCTGGTTCCCGCTAAAAGCAAAGCTAAATGGCAGCAAAAGCAGTAGAAGGAGAAAAATAAATCTGTTCTTGGATATCAAATTCATAGCGTAACACCTCCGCTAGTTTTATTATACATATTTATTAATTTGTTTAAAAGTCATTGCCGAGATTAGTGTCGTAACAAAACTTTACCTCCCGAGCAATATTCTCTATAGGAATATGTATTTTCCTGTTTATATAAACTAAGCTCGTAAAATGCTTTGCTCAATCTAGAAGAAATTGGAGGGTTAAAAAATGGCAAATAGATTGGCAACTGAGAAGTCACCATATTTATTACAACATGCTCAAAATCCGGTTGACTGGTATCCCTGGGGTGAGGAAGCTTTCCAGCGGGCCCAAAAAGAGGACAAGCCAATCTTCCTATCTATTGGGTACTCAACTTGCCACTGGTGTCATGTCATGGAAAGGGAAAGCTTCGAGGACGAGGAAGTGGCGGAAATTCTTAACCGATACTTTGTTTCCATCAAGGTGGATAGAGAGGAGAGGCCTGATGTTGACCAGGTCTATATGACTGTATGTCAGGCTATGACCGGACAGGGCGGTTGGCCCTTAACTATTATTATGACCCCGGAGAAAAAACCATTCTTTGCAGGCACCTATTTTCCCAAACAAAGCCGGCATGGCATGCCAGGGCTGGTGGATATACTGCAGCGAGTAGCGCAACTGTGGCAGGAAGAACGGAAACAGTTACTGGAAACAGGAGACAGGATAGTAGAGGCTATACGACAGGAGCAGCCGGAAGGGGAGACAGAAGAATTGAAGACAGCTACATTTGAAAAAGCCTTCCAGCATTTTTCCCGCTCCTTTGATCCGGACTATGGTGGATTTGGGCCTCCGCCCAAATTTCCCACTCCTCATATAGCCGGTTTTTTGTTGCGTTACTGGCGGCTAATGGGTGAGGAGAAAGCCCTGGCGATGGTAGAAAAGACCCTGGAAGCCATGTATTTAGGGGGAATTTATGACCATATCGGATATGGATTTAGCCGTTATTCCACAGACCGTTACTGGTTAGTACCCCATTTTGAAAAAATGCTTTATGATAATGCCCTTCTGATTTATCTTTATTCAGAAGCCTACCAGTGTACCAGTAATCCCCGTTATGCCCGGATTGTTACCGAAATAATTACTTATATCTTGCGGGAGATGACCCTTCCTGAAGGGGGATTTTATTCCGCTCAGGATGCTGATTCGGAGGGGGAAGAAGGCAAATACTATGTCTGGCAACCGGGAGAGGTCATAAAAATCCTAGGGGAAGGGCGGGGACAAGCCTTTTGTCAGGCCTATGACATTACGGTTAAAGGCAATTTTGAAGGTAAAAACATCCCTAATTTAATCAAAAGCGGATGGGTCGATGGGTTTGAACAGGAGAAAGAAAGATTGTACCGACATCGGCTACAGCGCATCCATCCTTATAAAGATGATAAAATCCTGACGGCCTGGAATGGGTTGATGATAGCTGCCTTAGCTTTTGCCGGCAGGGTATGGCAAAAAGAGGAATGGAATGGAGCTGCGGCTAAGGCAGTCCAATTTATCTATCGCCATCTTTTCCGGGAAGATGGTCGGCTATTAGCCCGCTACCGGGAAGGAGAGGCCCAGTATCCTGCTTATCTTGATGATTATGCTTTTCTGACCTGGGGGCTACTGGAACTTTATCTTATAAAAACCGGGCTTTCATCCCACGGGTTTACCCGTGGGATGAAAGCCCGGCTAATTTTTTGCCGGAATGTCTTCCTTGTATTGCATAAATCTGGTACAATATAGCTATGGAACAGAAATATAGACACAAACATACATCCGTATCGCTGATTAACTACCACTTTGTCTGGTGCCCGCGCTATAGGCGTAAGGTGCTGGTCGGTTCCGTCGAGACCAGGTTGAGAGAGCTCATTCAGGAGGTGACTCGGAAACTGGACCTGGAAATCCTGGCTCTGGAGATTATGCCTGACCACCTGCACCTGTTCGTCAACGCACCGCCCACGCTGGCACCGCATAACATTGTCGCCAGAATCAAAGGAGTAACTTCGCACCACCTCCGCCGGGAATTTGACCACATCGCAAGAATGCCTTCTATGTGGACACGGAGCTATTTTGTATCCACTGCCGGCAATGTGTCCTCCGACACCATACGCAAGTACATCGAAATGCAGAAGAAAAGGGGGTGATTGAGCTGGCACGCAAAAAGAAGTTCAGTAACGGCATGCCAGCGCAGACTCTCACAGCCAGGGCCAAAGTCATCAACCTTTCCGACCGGGACGCCCTGCTCATGGGCCTGCTGGGTTTTTTCGCCACCAAGCTGTGGAACGTAGCCAACCACCACCGGCGCACTGTCTGGAACGAAACTGGTAGAATACCCGGTTTCGCCGAGCAGTGCCGGGAGCTTAAAATCAACCGCTGGTACAGGCTCCTGCCTTCCCAGTCTGCTCAGGAAGTCCTGGGCGAGCAGGACGACTCCTATCGGTCATGGTTATCACACAGGAAAAACGGCGATGTACTGGCAAAACCGCCGGGCTTCCGGAAAAAAGATACTCTCAGCACCGTGACTTTTAAACAGAACGCTTTCGAAATACTGCCGGACAACCGGGTGCGCCTGAAGCTGCCCAAAACCTACGGCAGGC
>NZ_BDLR01000255.1:0-201 GCF_002049395.1 Carboxydocella sp. JDF658
CAAATGTACCAAATCCACCAGCAGGCGCTGCATTGAGTTGAACGTCAAGTGGGGCAGGCAGCGCAACCACTACCTGCACGTACTGACCAGGTGGTTGGTCAACCTGGCAGTTGCCCACAACGTTTTCACCATCGTAGTCGGCGAATTAAAAGGTATTCGTGCAGACAGGGAATGGGGAGACGCGGGCAACCAGAAACTCCA
>NZ_BDLR01000256.1:0-201 GCF_002049395.1 Carboxydocella sp. JDF658
CATGAGGGGAAAGCGCATCAGTCTGAGGCCAGCGGCCACATTGTAATGAGGGATAGCAAAGGAAGCGATGGCGGTAATCGCCACAATGATGATCATGATCTGACTGGCAATGCCCGCCTGTACCGCTGCATTACCGATGACCAGACCGCCTACAATGGATATAGTCTGGCCAATGGCCCGGGGTAAGCGGGCCCCCGCTTC
>NZ_BDLR01000257.1:0-201 GCF_002049395.1 Carboxydocella sp. JDF658
GCAATCATCAGCAACATCAGCAGAGTTACATTATTGCGGACCGCAGCAATTTTCTCCTCTGCCCGGGCCACCGAGACCCCGACCCGAAAAGCTCCCCATTACTGGCCATCTACATAAATGGGATAACTGAAATCCCAGATCACTTCCCCTGTATCCCGGTGATAAACTTGTTTCAGGGCTTTTTCGGCCTTAGCTGCCGCC
>NZ_BDLR01000258.1:0-237 GCF_002049395.1 Carboxydocella sp. JDF658
CAGCCGGGAAATAGGCTTCCTGAAAATTGTTGGTGGGAAATATGCCGCTTTCATTGATGATATTGACCAGCACCGCTGTGCCATAAGCCGGCAGGCCCTGACCGGTGACGCCGTTCTCCCGGATTTTCTTCAACAGGCCGCTGACCACTTCCTTGAAGCGGTCGGGCTGGGCTACTTCTACCTTACCGCTGCCTCGCACCACGATGGCCTTCAGGTTCTTGGAGCCCATAACAGCCC
>NZ_BDLR01000259.1:0-201 GCF_002049395.1 Carboxydocella sp. JDF658
GGCTTTTTGGCCAGCTGGTAGCCTCCACCCGCCCCGCGGATAGATCGGACAATTCCAGCTTTGATCAAGGAAGGCATGATTTTCAGCAAAAAGCGCATCGAGATCACTTCCTCTCTGGCTATTTGCTGGGCCTCCACTTTTTCCCCCTGGTGCCGGACCAGACAGGCTACAGCCCGTAAAGCGTAATCGGTGGCCTGATTG
>NZ_BDLR01000260.1:0-201 GCF_002049395.1 Carboxydocella sp. JDF658
ATGAGTTAACAGTAAGGCAAGTAATGGACGGAGAAACAAATTTTCTGAATGAAGTGAGTTATGACCCAATTATATTGTAAAGCAAAATGGCTGACAAAATATGGAATGGGACTACCCTCTATTACCACTAGCCCTTTTGGCCAAAGAACTGGAGTCCTTAATTACATATAATTACATAAATGTCATATATACCATAATGCG
>NZ_BDLR01000261.1:0-201 GCF_002049395.1 Carboxydocella sp. JDF658
TCTATTACTTCGGCAAATAGCCCTAATGACCTGCCTCTGCTTTTAAGTTTAGTACAGGGTTCTCGTCATGATAGCGTTACTTTCGTTTTCGCCTGGGCAGAATTACTGGACTTATATCCTGAATTTAAGTTTACAAAAGCCATTTTAGATTCTGCTCATGACGTCTACGATATTTACCGGTTACTTGCTGCCAATAATACT
>NZ_BDLR01000262.1:0-201 GCF_002049395.1 Carboxydocella sp. JDF658
ACCGGCGAGTTACGGTAGCAAGCGAGGTTAAGGCGGAGAGCCGGAGCCGAAGCGAAAGCGAGTCTGAAGAGGGCGATAAGTTTGCTGCCGTAGACCCGAAGCCGGGTGATCTACCCATGTCCAGGGTGAAGCGGGAGTAAAGTCTCGTGGAGGCCCGAACCGACCGACGTTGAAAAGTCGGCGGATGAGGTGTGGGTAGGG
>NZ_BDLR01000263.1:0-204 GCF_002049395.1 Carboxydocella sp. JDF658
TACAAGAAATTCGATCACTACTGTGAAAAAGGAATAGGTTTTGTAACTCGTCTCAAGTCAAATGCTGTGGTGTATGTGCAAAAAGAATTGCCACTTTCGCTGGAAAGCGAAATTAGCAGGGATTACATAGCTATCCTGGGCTGGGGTTCATCAAGAATGAAGCACCCTGTACGTCTGATTGAAACAACGGATACAGAAGGGAAT
>NZ_BDLR01000264.1:0-476 GCF_002049395.1 Carboxydocella sp. JDF658
TGTGCCTGTATGCGGTGGGCCTTTAACCGGCTCCTGGAAGGTGCTTCCCGCCATGAAATCAAGAAGTCAGGACAAGAACTTTTCGGGCTGAACTCCCGCTATGCGGATGATGCCAGACTTAAAGCACAGGCCCTGCTGGACTCCCAAACAGAACTGCTGAAGTTAGAAAATGAAGAAACAGAAAAGAAACTGGTCCGGGCCAGGAAGAAGCTCAGCCTGGCTATGAGGAAACTGGCGAAGGCAGAGGAAAAGGGGGCTGCTTCAGAAGATATTGAAAAGCTCCGCCTGGCAGTCAAGGGGCGGAACAAGCGGGTGGTTTCACTGGCAAAAAGGCTGGCTGAACTGAAGGATTACCGGGAGAAGGGTACAATACCAAAGGTAGTCTTTGGGGGCAGAAGGCTGTGGGAAAAGGTCTGCCAGGGCCGGGCCGCCCGTGAAAAATGGCGGCACGCCCGCAGGAACCGCCTCTACTCCCG
>NZ_BDLR01000265.1:0-201 GCF_002049395.1 Carboxydocella sp. JDF658
CGAGGGATCCTGGAACACGTGGTGGCCCGTGGTACCGGGCAAAAAGCCTATCTGGAAGGCTACCGGGCGGCCGGAAAAACGGGTACAGCCCAGAAAGCCGTGCCTGGAGGGGGATATGTGGCTGGCAAGTATGTGGCTTCCTTTGTCGGTTTTGCCCCGGCGGATAACCCCCGGGTAGCAGCTCTGGTGGTGATCGATGAA
>NZ_BDLR01000266.1:0-201 GCF_002049395.1 Carboxydocella sp. JDF658
GTACAGTTCCGGTGAGAATCATACCTTCTTGCAGATTGTCCAGGCTGGTCACATCCTGGCGGAAAATGGGCTTAGGTAAATCCTCCCGCGGGTCGCGCCCTGGTTTTTGCAAGGCCTCAAAAATATCCCGCACTGTCGGCACCCCCGCTCCCAGTTCCGCTGCTACCTGCTGCGGGTCCAGCTGAGCCAGAGCCTGGCTTA
>NZ_BDLR01000267.1:0-201 GCF_002049395.1 Carboxydocella sp. JDF658
TTAACAGTTTTTTGCAAATCGATAATGTAAATTCCGTTCCGGTCAGTGAAGATATATTCCCGCATTTTGGGGTTCCACCGCCGGGTTTGGTGTCCGAAGTAAACACCGGCTTCCAGTAATTGTTTCATGGAAACGACTGACATATTTACACCTCCATTAGTTTTACCTCCGCCCCCATCTTCTTCGCTGCCCACCTGTCTC
>NZ_BDLR01000268.1:0-201 GCF_002049395.1 Carboxydocella sp. JDF658
GACCGCATTTATCTCAACCGCCTGTCACCCCTGGGGATCTGGAGCGGCTGGTCAGAGGTTCCCGGCGGCGGCTTGACCCTGGCGGAACCGGAGGCGGTGGGATTCCGCTCGGAATTGAACCTGTTTGTCAGAGGCACGGATAATGGTATTTACCAGAATATCCTGCGTCGGGACCTCTGGAGCGGCTGGTCTGAAGTCCCC
>NZ_BDLR01000269.1:0-201 GCF_002049395.1 Carboxydocella sp. JDF658
CGCAAGGCTAGCTCCGCTATTGAAGTATGGCAAGCAGCAGTGGTAGCTGCTGAAGAAGGATTACAGCGGACACCGGAATTGCTGCCCATTTTGCGGCAGGGAGGGGTAGTGGATGCCGGTGGCCAGGGGCTGGTTATCCTTTTGCGGGCCATGCTGGCATCCTTCCAGGACCAGGATGTACAATGGGTACTGACCAAACCG
>NZ_BDLR01000270.1:0-201 GCF_002049395.1 Carboxydocella sp. JDF658
GATCTTTAGCCGAATTTCCGCCGAGCAGGCTGGTTAACCCGCCTAATAGGGATTTACCCATGGTAGCACCTTTCATGGCGGTATTTAACACCTTAAGGGGGGAATTTTTATCCAGACCGGGGGGAAGAATTTTTCCGGGGTTAAGGATGCCCTGGGGATCGGTTTCTTGCTTGAACTTCACTAGCTGTTTTAACAGGTTAC